>NZ_JADBVM010000130.1:0-72916 GCF_020244875.1 Microcystis sp. M44BS1 | reverse complement strand
TCCATGAAACCCCATGACCAATTTGCCAAAAATTACCTTGAACAATTACTTTCTCCCCTGGGAACCGTCGAAATCAGCAAAGAAGTCAGCGATGAAACCCGACAGATAGACCTATTTTTTTCCCCCAATCCCGAACCAAACCCCGATTATCTGGGATTATTAGGCAGAATTGTCCTTAATACTGTCTTAATTGAACCCTATCGCAATCCTCCCAATCGGAGCGAGATTCGTAATTGTTTAGCAAAACTTTTGGCGATTTTAGCCGAACTGCAAAGACAAGCTAAACGAGAAAATCAGAGTTACAATGAAGACAATGCCCCTCGTTTGTGGATTTTATCCCCTTCGGCTGGTATCACTGTTTTAGGAGGATTTGGGGCAAAATTAGAGCCAGATTGGCCAGAAGGAGTCTATTTTCTTCCCTCGCTTTATCGCACGGCAATTATCGCTATTAATCAATTGCCTGTGACGGCTGAGACTCTCTGGTTAAGATTATTAGGACGGGGAAAAACTCAAAACCAAGCGGTGCGAGAATTGTTAGAATTACCTCAAGGTAATGCTTTCCGGGAAAATGTGCTGGAATTATTGATTAGTTGGCGGGTTAGTATGGAAGTAAATAACATCCTAGAAACTGAGGATAGAGAGGTGTTTATGACTTTATCTCAAACCTATCAGGAATGGAAGGAAGCAACTAAACAGGAAGGACGACAGGAAGGACGACAGGAAGGAAAACTGGAATCTATTCCCCGTTTGCTTGCTTTGGGTTTAAGTGTGGAACAAATCGCTCAAGCTTTGGATTTAGACTTAGAACAAGTCCGACAAGCGGCGCGAGGGTAAAGGTGGAGAGTTAAAACGTAAAAATGCCACAATGGATAAAATAGGCATTTTCTGATTAACTGACATCTTCTATGAGTAACCACCTAAGCGGAAGCGAGATTCGCCAGCGATTTTTAGACTTTTTTGCGGCCAGAAACCATAAAATTCTCCCTAGTGCCTCCCTAGTCCCAGAAGACCCCACCGTTTTGCTGACTATTGCGGGAATGCTCCCTTTTAAGCCGATTTTCTTAGGGCAAAAGACCCCGGAATTTCCCCGCGCTACCACTTCCCAAAAATGTATTCGCACCAACGATATCGAAAATGTCGGCCGGACTGCTAGACATCATACTTTTTTTGAGATGTTGGGCAATTTTAGCTTTGGTGATTATTTTAAAGAACAAGCGATCGCCTGGGCCTGGGAATTATCCACAGAAGTTTTTAAGCTTCCCCCCGAAAGATTAGTCGTTAGTGTCTTTAAAGAGGATGAGGAAGCTTTCGCTATCTGGCGCGATAAAATCGGTATTCCTGCCCATCGTATCCAAAAAATGGGCGAAGCGGATAACTTTTGGGTATCGGGTCCCACGGGTCCCTGTGGTCCCTGTTCGGAAATTTACTACGATTTTCACCCGGAATTAGGGGATAAAACCATCGATTTAGAGGATGATAGCCGTTTTATCGAGTTTTATAACCTCGTCTTTATGCAGTATAACCGCGACGCAGACGGCAATCTGACACCCCTAGCGAATAAAAATATCGATACGGGGATGGGTTTGGAACGGATGGCGCAAATCCTGCAAAAAGTCGCCAATAACTACGAAACTGACCTAATTTTCCCGATTGTCGCCGAAGCGGCCCGGTTAGCAGCCATAGACTACCAGAAAGCGGACGAAAAAACGAAAGTTTCCCTAAAAGTCATCGGTGATCATGTGCGCTCGGTAGTACATATGATAGCGGATGGTATCTCAGCATCGAATACTGACAGGGGTTACGTCCTGCGTCGTCTGATTCGGAGAGTAGTACGGCACGGGCGTTTAATCGGTATTGAAGGTCAATTTATCAGCAAAGTGGCGGAAGTTGCGATCGCTCTTTCCGAGTCCGTCTATGGCAATGTTCGGGAACGAGAAACGGTGATCAAGGCAGAATTAGAGCGAGAGGAAGCGAGATTTTTAGAAACCCTAGAAAGAGGCGAGAAACTGCTCGAATCGATTCTAGAAAAAGAAAAAAGCCAGATTTCGGGAGTTGATGCCTTTACCCTTTATGATACCTATGGCTTCCCCCTGGAACTCACTCAAGAAATCGCCGAGGAGCAGGGTTTAAGCGTCGATACGGCGGGTTTCGAGCAGGAAATGAAAAAACAGCAGCAAAGATCAAAAGCCGCCCACGAAACCATAGATTTGACGGTACAGGGTAGTTTAGATAAGCTGGCAGAACATATTCACCCGACGGAATTTCTCGGTTATACGGATTTGCAAGCAACCGCAACAGTAACGGCGGTTTTAGTCGCCGGTAAAACGGTGGAATCAGCCGCAGCAGGCACTGAGGTGCAGGTAGTTCTCGATCAAACGCCTTTTTATGCCGAATCGGGTGGACAAATCGGTGATAAGGGTTATTTAACCGGCGATAATCTGCTTATCCGCGTGGAGGATGTGCAGAAAGAATCGGGGATTTTTATCCATTTTGGTCGGATTGAGCGGGGAATTGTCACCACCGGCGATACAATTAATGCACAGATTGACCGTTCCTGTCGTCGTCGCGCCCAAGCTAATCATACCGCCACCCATCTGCTACAATCGGCCTTGAAAAAGCTTGTCGATGGGGGGATTTCCCAAGCAGGTTCCCTCGTCAGTTTTGAGCGCCTCCGTTTTGATTTTAACTGTCCTCGTCCCCTGACTAGCTCTGAATTGCAACAGGTGGAAGAACAGATTAACACTTGGATTGCCGAAGCGCATGACACCGAGATAGCGGTGATGGGATTGGAAGAAGCGAAGCAAAAGGGAGCTATTGCCATGTTTGGCGAAAAATACGGCTCAGAAGTGCGAGTTATCGATATTCCTAGCGTTTCTATGGAATTATGCGGGGGAACTCACGTTAAAAATACCGCCGAGATCGGTTTATTTAAAATCATCTCCGAGACGGGAATCGCCGCGGGAATTCGTCGCATCGAAGCGGTGGCCGGCCCTGCCGTGTTAGCCTATTTGAATGAACGGGATCAGGTGGTGCGGGATTTGTGCGATCGCTTTAAGGTCAAACCTCTGGAAATTCCCGATCGCATTACGGCCCTACAATCAGAGTTAAAGGGGACACAAAAGCAGTTAGAAGCGGTTAAACAGGAGTTGGCGCTAACTAAATCGGATGCTTTGCTATCTCAAGCTGAATCTATCGGCGAATTTAAGCTATTAGTCGCTTCTTTGGGCGATATTGATGCTAATGCTTTGATGGCTGCGGCCGAAAGACTACAGCAAAAATTAGGGGAAGGGGCAGTGGTTTTGGCCTCGACTCCCGCAGCTGATAAAGTGAGTTTAGTGGCCGCTTTTAGTTCCAGGGTGATTAAAGATAAGGGTTTACAAGCGGGTAAATTTATCGGTGCGATCGCTAAAATCTGCGCTGGTGGTGGTGGTGGTCGTCCCAATTTAGCTCAAGCTGGGGGACGGGATGCTAGTAAGTTAAGCGAAGCTTTAGCTAAGGCCAAAAGTCAGTTAACTAGCAGTTTACAATAGTTTTAAGGGTGGGCATTTTGTCCACCTTTAAAAAATTAGTTATCCTCTCGGTGTGATTGGTAAAAATAATATGGAACTACTGATCAAGAATTTGGGGTCAATTAGAAATAATAATCAAACTATAGATTTAACCAAGAAGTTTTATACTTTTATTGGTTACAATAATAGTGGCAAAACCCTAGTTTCTCAGCTTTTATGGACAATTTTTAATGATGACAATATTAGAAAGTTTTCCGAAAATACCCAAATTGATTCTTTAGTAATTGACTCTAAAAAACCTATTAAGATTAATCAAGAATTAATCGATGAGATTCTCAATAAATTTAGCCGATTTATTGAAAAAGAAGTTGTTAATACTTATAATCTTGATGCCAGTATTAAAGAAACGATTATTGGTTCCAATAAATTAGTTTTTCAAGCAAATATCCAAGAATTTAAAGAGACGAAATTTAAAACAACTTTTTTGGTTCGTGTTGCAGGAAATAATGATCTGGAGTATTTACAGATTAGCAAGGGCAAAGGTAGCCTAACAATAAATATAAAAGAACCTAATATACCTGAAAAAGTATTTGATCAAATACCCAGAGACTTTTTTGAGAGAGCTAAACCATACAAGGAATCAGTAATTATTCCGTCAATAATAAGAGTGCTTTTGTCTCATGCAGAAGATACTTTTTTTATCCCCGCTAGTCGTAGCTTTTTTCCTGTTTTCTACCAGTACATTTATGAGATAGAGAGAAATAAAAGAAGTGAGTATAATCGTCGATTGCAAGAATTAATAGAAAATATTGATGATGATGTTAATACTAATCGGGATATATTCAAACGTCTTCAAGAACAATTACCCAAAAGGTCTTACACAGAACCAATGAATAAAGTGATTGAGTCGCTTTATTCTCTCAATACCAAGAAAAAAATTAATTCAGTTTATAATTCTCTGATTGAAAAGATGATCGGATTAATGGGAGGAGAAATCACGATTTCTAGTCTAGAAGCGATCGCACCTATTCAATTTTCTTTTAAATTCGATGAAAGCAAAGATTTACCTATGTATCTAGCTTCATCTTCAGTCAATCAGTTGACTGTCTTGTATCTTTACCTCAAATATTGGGCCAAGGAAAAAAACAATTTTTTGATGATAGATGAACCAGAAGTTAATTTGCATCCCGAAAATCAAATTCGCTTAATGGATATTTTAGTTCAATTTGTCACCGAGCATGATAATCGGGTTTTGATCACCACCCATAGCCCGATTTTAACCGATATTCTCAACAATTATGTTTATCTTCATACCTTAAAAAGTTATGATGTTGATGTCACAAAAATTATTGAAGATAATCAATTAAAAAATTTAAATCCAGAAATTTCACTTGCTAAAGAAGACTTAGGGGTTTACTTTTTCACGGGTGATAAAATTATTGATTATGGAACCAGTCAATATGGTGTTTATTTTCGTAACTTTAAAGAAGTTATCAACTCTGTGCAGAAATCTGGAGAAATTTTAACCAATCATATCTATTTAGCAGAGAATGAGTAAGTCTAACTCAAAAAAAGAAATATTTTCCCTTAGACAAGAGTTTCATCAAGCTTTAGAAAAACAGGGTTTTATTGAAGAAATCTCCCCTACTCAGGATGAGTATATTGAAATTCAAGAAACAAAACAGACCGATTTAAAGAAAGTAGTTATTAATCACTTACAGTTATCGTCTAAAAATGACAAAAATATATCTACAGAAGTAGATAAAATCTGGGTTATCAATTTAGAAAAAGAGTTACACGGTATCTCTGCTTCCGGCAAAACCCCTGAAAAAGCTATATTAGTTTTACAGAGAAAAGTCGATGATGGGGGTAAAATTCTCAATTATCATCTGCAAATTTGTTTAATTGAACTTAAAGCATCCCTACAGGCAAAAAAAGACAAAGAAAGCACATTAAAGCAGATTGCTGGTAAATTTCAAAGCGGGATGAATAGAATCTATATGCTTCTGACTCTCAATAATCATGCTAATCCCCAGAAAAACTATCAAAATGCAAAAATATTTGTGCAATTCAGAGGAATTATTTTTTATAATCGCAACGAAATTAGTGATATTGCCAAAGAAAATGAGCGAGACTATAATTCGAGCGAGAGTACCTTATATAAAATTCTCTCTCAATCTACAGAATCAAATTTATTAACCCTAGAAACCCTATTAGAAGAACGAGATAAAATCGTCGTTAGGTTTATCCAAAATCCCAATCAAAATCAAAATTATATCACCATAGGACTGAAAAATTTACTCTGAATAAATGATGCTTCTCGGCAATCTTGACAAGCTTTTTAGACGTCAGCATTTAATCAGAACGTAGGTTGGGTTGAAGCATGAAACCCAACGCCTGCATGGGTTACGCTACCGCTAACCCATCCTACAAATAATTGTGCCTCCCTACTTAAATGATGCTTCTCGGCAATCTTGACAAGCTTTTTAGACGTCAGCATTTAATCAGAACGTAGGTTGGGTTGAAGCATGAAACCCAACGCCCGATTATGTTACGCTACCGCTAACCCATCCTACAAATAATTGTGCCTCCCTACTTAAATGCTGCTTCTCGGCAATCTTGACAAGCTTTTTAGACGTCAGCATTTAATCAGATGCGAGTTTTCATTGCACTGTTTACTGTTTACTGGACGGCTACGCCGTGCCTTTGGCAACACTGAAAAAAATCCCGCCACTCTCCTATACCTTTTAAACAGGATTTAGTATAATTTCGATGGGCCAAAATTGCTATTAACTACCCGGAGGGGGAATTACAGGAATTTCGATCCCGTCCGGAGCTAAGGGGGGAGGTGTGGGGGTTAGTTCTGGCTGGTCAACAGGTTCAGGTGTACTAACTAAGGGGATATTTTCCAGCACGGGAAGACGGGGAGTGATGGGTTGCGAAAACATCGCTTGAATTGCCGCTTTTCTGGTTTCTGGCGGTTCCAAAGCTTGCTGCCAGAGACTTTCATAAAAGAAGAAAATCACCCCTAAACCCCGTTGACGAGCAGCCAATACCTTTTCTTCAATCAAGGGTAGGGCAATCGGTCGATTGCGTAAACCGGTTAAAACTCCCACACCGGTGGGGATAGTTTGCTGGGTTTCCTGAATTTCGGGACGCTCTATTTGTTTGAGAAAACTGGGCAAATCGGGACGATAAACCTGTACGATTAACTCATCGACTAATCCTTGCCGCACCCAACCGAGCCAATCCTGTAAATGACCATTATAGGCGAATTCGTAGGGATTAGGGGCGATCGAAAGCAGTATATTCGGTTTAATTGCCTGAATTGATTCTTTGAGATTAGCCAGAAAAGCAGTGATTTTATCGGCCCGCCATTTTGTCCATTCGGGATCCCGGGGGTTAGCTGGGGGCGTTTTTTCGGTTTCCTGTTGATAAAGAGCGATAGTATAGGGATCATAGCCGAATTCGTTGGGTAAACTCAGATGATCGTCGAATTGGATGCCATTAATATCGTATTGTCCCACTACTTCCAAGACTAACTCCCGCAGAAAATTCTGCACCTCGGGACGGAAGGGATTCAACCACACCACCTCACCGGCTGCCCCTACCCAAGTGGTCCCCCCGTCGCGTTTTTGGGTTAACCAGTCCTGATGTTTTAAGGCTAATTCCGAGGTGGGAGGAGCCATAAATCCGAATTCAAACCAAGGAATGACCAATAATCCCCTGCCACGGGTTTGTTCCACCAATTCTGCCAAGATATCTTGTCCCTGCGCTCCCGTAGGCACAAAAGGCTGTATTCCTTCCCGTTGGGCGATCGCACTAGGATAGAGAGCATAACCGGAATTCCAGACCACGGGATAGATAGCATTAAAATTAAGATTAACTAATTGCTCGATCGCCTGTTGTCGTTTATCCCTGTCCATCAGCATCGCAGTATCGTTGGTGGTGATCCAAACACCGCGGATATCAGGATCTCGACTTTGAGAGAAAGCGGCAGAAAAATAGCCTAATAGTAGGACTATGAGAAAAGATACTAAGAATAGTAGTATAGGGAACTTTTTAAGAATTTGCCGCCAAACGCTAGTCGGAATTAGAAAAGTCATTTCTTTAAGGTGAAGATTAACGGTTTTAACTGGTTATAATACCAGCTTTGCTCAACTCTTTGAGGCTAGATTGACCCAAAATAAGTAGGTAGGCACAATTATTTGTAGGATGGGTTAGCGGTAGCGTAACATAATCGGGCGTTGGGTTTCATGCTTCAACCCAACCTACGTTCATTTTATATTTAATTCCACCCACCTACTTATATATTTACCTATTTCTTCCCTCGCCACAATTGACCTTGAGGATAGAAATCATCAAGACGAATATCGAATTGATCTAGGGCCAGTAATAACCGATTGGAAGGACGAAAAAAAAATAAGTTGGACTGGGGAATTTCTAGGACTTCTTTTAACTTATCGGTATCGGGGTTAGTTGTAGTCAGGAAGTATTGTACATCAGCATTAAGACGATAATTAAGGGAAAGCAAATCACCTAAGTTAGTCCAGTCATTACCTTCGTCGCTGATAATAATGGCATTGGGTACAGCATTAATTTTTCTGGCAACTTCGCCATTCCAATAACTAGGAACTTTTGCCCAACTGGTTTCGGAAAGAGCATTATTAAAGTTCGATATTATACTAGCAGTTAACAAAAAAGTCAAGATAATTTTACCTGAAAATTTCCCTTGACTAAGCAATTGTGACAAGAAAAAAGCTACAGTTATATAGATAGTGGGAAAGGTCGCAATTAGATAACGGGTGACAGTTGATCTAGTGGTGGTCAAAATTAGATCGGGAATGACTAAAGCTAGGAAAGGTACTAGGGTTGAGGTAATCAGAAAAGTAAAAACTATCGGGTTATTGTAGTGATAAACTCGATAAAAAGCATAGATAATTAAGATTAAAAAAATCAGTCTATATATATAGGTGAAGATGTTATTAAAACCAAAATCGCTATCGCTAAATGGAGAAGTAAAAGTTAAGAGCCATAATTTACTGAACAATCCCCAATCGAGATAGTTAACGGCAGCCCAACTGGTGGAATTAAAGGCTCTTTGAGAGTTAGTTAAAAAAACCTGTAACCAAGGTATATATAAAATTATCATTGTTAACCCAGATAACAGGAAAAATATCAAGTTATTTTTTCGCTCTGGTTTCATAACAAGATACCAAAGTATCAAGGCTGCTTGAGCAAATAAGTTAAGAATAAAAAAGAGATGGGTGTAGAGTCCGAGAGTATTAGAGAAGGTGTATAAAGACCAATTAACAAGAGTTCTTTTTTTGAGGCATTTTAACAGCATTAATTGACTGATTATCGTTAACATAACTAAAAGACTATACTGACGGGACATTTGAGCGAATATTATATCAACTGGAGAGAGTGCTAATAAAATTACTGCTAGAATTGCCGTTAACTTTGATGGAAATAATTCTAGGGATAGATAGTAAATAAATGGCAGAGAGAGAAGACTAAAAACAACCGCTAAACTGCGGGAATAAAAGGGAGAAAAACCGAATAGTTTTTCCCAATAGCGAGAGATAATAAAGTATAAAGGTGGGTGTTGAGGGTCTTCTTTAGCGAGAGATTGAATCGTATCAAAAACATTACTTTCGGGTTTTAGTTGTTGAAATTTTCCTAATTCTGTGGTAGATAAAAGACGATTTTTAAAGATAGTATCTGCGATTTCCTTTGCTTGATAACCAGTGGTTCTAATGGTGGTGTAGGATTCATCATGCCAATAGACTTTTTTATCGATATTTGCAAAACGAAAAACCACACCAAGAGTTAGGATAATTACCAAAAGTATTAAGAGACAATTGTGGGTTTTATAATTAATATTTGCTTGCATTTTAATAATTAGAGCGACTTTGTTTAAGATTGAGAAACTTGGTAAATTCCGGTTGAAAAAGTAGCTTAATTGTGCCAGTGGGACCGTTACGATGTTTAGTAATAATTACTTCAGCCACACCTCGATCGGGACTATCGGGGTTATAATATTCATCTCGGTATAACATCATAATTAAATCCGCATCCTGTTCGATACTGTTATGGACGATGATATTATTGGCAATAAAGTTATGCAATTTATCTACTGTTAAATCATACACTTCTGTCTCTCCATCCGCTTGAATTGCCATAACTTCATCCCAGTAAATATCACTATCCGCTAAGTGCTGTATTTGGGAACATTCAAGAATGTCTCCTAATTTATTGGCTCTTTCTCGACTTAAGTTTGATTTGTATAAACTTGTCCCACAATATTGATTACCCAGTGCAGCTTGCATTTGTCGTGTAGTTAAACCACTTTGTTCCATAGCGGGTACAGCATATAGTCGCCAGATATCGTTAGGAATGATATCCTTATTAGGATTAGCTTGGTGATTTTGAAGATAAGTAGTTATTTCTTGTAAAGACTGGGTTTTATAGCTGCCAACAGCACCAATAATCTCAGTAAATTTCTTCAAGTCTGATTTACCTGTTATTGTAACATGGTATTGATCTCGTCCTTTTCCTGTTTGTGAGTGTTTCGATAGCTTTCCATTAATTTCTACTCTTAGTAAAAGCGATTGTACATCCTGAGCTAATCTTAAGCTACTGCTAGAATAATAAGCCATAGGACGAGGTGATTTTCCTTGAACCAATTTAAGGGAACCATCGGTACTCCAAAGATGACGTAAAAATAAGGCTATTGCTGATTGAGTTTGCTCAAAAACTTGAGGAGGAATGAATTTTTCATAGGAACGTAAACCCCAAACTCCTAGACGTTCTAACCATTGAGAAATAGGATTTTTAATATTATGAGTTAAGGGATAATTCGCTGTTAAATAAACCTGATACCATTGATGTTCAGGACTAATTCGAGGATTAATTCGATTATCAAATACTTGTATCGCTAAAGAAGCAACTAAATTGGCTAAATCTAACTCTTTAGTCGTATATTGAACACTATGACGTGGTAAGGTACATCCATCACCAATTAGATGACCTAATAATGCTAATTCAGCATTACTCATAGTTTGTAATTGCGAACTAGGTAAAAAGCGAGGTAAAGCGATATAATTACCAATATTTAATTCATCTAATCTTTGCCAACCGTGGACAGTCAAAAACTTGTGATTGGCTGTAGCTCTAATCGTGCGGCCTAAACGAGTTGTTAATCGAAAAACTGGCTTAAATCCTGTGGAAAAGACCTTAGTTACCAGTGCTTTTTCTAATTTCATTGTTTCCTCATTAAGAGCAAAAACCGTAAAATTAGAGCAATTCACTAACTCACAAATTGGCACTTTAGCACGGGGATCGGCTAACTCAACTAAACTATCACCCGCTAAACATCCCGACTCGCGTAAATCGGACATCATCGGTCTTTTATTATTGCGAGATTCCACAGCGCGACTTAACTGAGAAAGAGCAATTACTGGAGCATGAATTTCCCTCGCTAAACCCTTAAGACTGCGGGTAATTTTAGAAATTTCCTGAACGCGATTATCACCTCCCCCTTCCATTAATTGCAGATAATCGATTAAAACTAAGCCCATTTGTCCCTTTTTTTCTGCCTGTAAGCGCCGCACTTGGGAACGCATTTGAATCACACTTAAATTAGCACTGTCATCGATATATATGGGCAAATTTAATAACTTTTCTAGTCCCCCAAGAACCTTCTCTAAATCATTTTGTCCCAAACGGCCCGATCGAATCCGATTACTTTCGATTTTAGCCTCATTCGATAACAAACGTTGGGCTAATTGTTCCTTGGACATCTCCAAACTAAAGACAGCCACAGGTAAATTCTGTTGAGCGATATTATAAGCAATATTAAGAGCAAAAGAAGTTTTTCCCATGGAAGGCCTACCCGCAATAATAACTAAATCCGAGGGTTGTAAACCACTGGTCATCGCATCAAGATCATAAAATTGAGTTTCGATACCGGGTAGAGTGGTCGTCTCCTGCATTTTCTCAATTTCGTTAAAAGTTTCGATTAAAGTATCCCCCAGAAAAATTAAACCCTCCTGGGGTCGTTTTTGGGTGAGACGAAAAATCTTTTGTTCCGATTCATCGAAAACATTTTCTAATTCTAGCGTCGTATCCCTGGCTAACTCGATAATTTCTCCCCCGGTGGAAATTAACTGACGACGCATATATTTATCCATCACTAATTCCCCATAGCGATCGATGTTGGCAGCCGAGACAGTGCGCTCAATTAATTGTAACAATCGCGGCATTCCCCCGATTTCTTCCAGCAGATGATTATCCTGTAACCAACTACTAACCGTCATTAAATCCGTCGGTTTTCCTTTCCCTTGTAAAGCAAGCGCCGCACGATAAATATCTTGATGGGTTTTCACATAGAAAGCTTCTGGAATTAAAAAATCACTGATTCTACCTAACGCTTTTGGATCTAGCAAAATGCCACCTAAGATAGATTCTTCCGCTTCAATATTTTGGGGGGGGAGGGATTGATCGCTAATCATTGTCAATGCTGACCGTGCTTTATCATTAAGTAGGGAGGCACAATTATTTGTAGGATGGGTTAGCGGTAGCGTAACATAATCGGACGTTGGGTTTCATGCTTCAACCCAACCTACGTTCATCTTATATTTAATTCCACCCACCCACTTAATTATAGTCAGTTTTACCCTAATTAAATACAAATGTTCAGGTTAATGATAGGATTCAGTATTCAGGAGACAGTATTCAGTATTCAGGAGATTGTTTTTATTTATTCTCCCCACACCCCACACCCCTTGTAAACAGGATTTAGTATGACTTTAATTGACTCCTCGGCGCTCTCCCCGGCCGTCTATTTTATTGGTGCGGGACCCGGAGATCCGGAATTATTGACGGTAAAAGCCTATAAAATTCTCCAAAAAGCCGATGTTATCGTCTTTGCTGATTCCCTCGTCCCCAAACAGATGCTTGAGGACACTCCTAAAGATGCCGAGTTAATTCCCACCAGTAGCATCACCCTAGAGGAAATTATCCCTTTAATGATCGATCGCGTGCGTCGGGGTTTAGCGGTGGTGCGACTGCAATCGGGGGATTTAAGTCTCTATAGTGCCATCCAAGAACAAATTGAGCTTTTGACAGCAGCAGATATCCCCTTTCAGCTAATCCCCGGAATTAGTGCCTTTCAGGGATTAGCGGCCAAATTGGCCCTAGAATTAACGATTCCGGAATTAGTCCAGACAATTATTCTAACCCGGGTGGAAGGAAAAGCCTCTCCCATGCCAGAAAGTGAAGAATTAGCCTCTTTAGCCGCTCATAAAGCCAGTTTATGCCTATATTTAGCCGCTCGTCATGTTGACAAAGCCCAGGAGAAACTCCTACAATACTACCAGCCAGAGCAACAGGTGGCCGTTTGTTTCCGTCTCGGTTGGCCCGACGAAAAAATCTGGGTTGTCCCCCTGTCAGAGATGGCCAAACTAACCCATCGGGAAAATTTAACTAGAACTACCCTTTATCTCATTAGTCCCGCTTTAAACCAGATTACAGGAACTCGATCGCAACTTTATCACCCGCAACATTCCCATCTTTTCCGTCCTCATCCCTAGATATTTTCTGGGGAATCTATCGAAAGAAACACCAGGTTTCTACCTAAAGTTAGATTTAAAGAGCGGCGATTTTGTTTAGGATTATTTCAGGAGGTAGGACAATTTTAAAAACGTTTGAAATTAGTCTGACAATCCATGCACAGCTGCCCGATTTGTTCGGGAATTACCCTTCGTCACCTTGTAGCTAGTCGTGCCTACTGGTATTGTCCTCACTGTCGTCAGGAGGTTCCTAACTTCCTTGATTGCTCCAGTCCTCGCAGGGTAGAGCGAGTTAGAGCGGAAAAAACAGTCTAGATTTTTAAGTTGGTAGATGGCAATAAGATCTGTGGGATGGGTTAATTTTTAACCCACCCCACTTTTCCTGTCTAGACATCCCGAGGATTGAGATGGCTCATTTCCCAAGTCACATAGGTACCGATCGGACTCCAGATCAGGTAAGGTAGGAGTAGGATACCCCCCCAAGAAGAAACAGGGAAAACCAAGAGCGCCAGAAGACAACCCAAGAAAAAACCCGTACCTCCGATAATCGTTCCCGCTTTGAGACTGCGTAGTTTACAGGTGACGGGAGTATAGGCAGTAATAGTCAATTCCACCAACAGATAAAAAGCCATCAAAAACCAGCGATTAGCAGGTTGAGCTTCCCAGACTAAATAAGCAGAAATTGCCCCACAAATATAGATAATTGTCCAGATAAGAGGGATTAATCTTTCAAAGGTTAACCAATCGGGACGACGCAAACGCGCAAACCAACGCACATCGCGAGAATTGAGTAATCCCCCAGCTAACGCTACCAAAAACCCCACGACACCGATAAGCAACCAAGAGGGAATCATGATTTTTAGCTATCCTCCGCTAATTTTGGCTTTGTAACCCGATTCAATGAGAATTTGTACAATTTTTTGGCGATGATCTCCTTGTATCTCAATGGTATTTTCTTTCACTGTACCACCCGTTCCGCAAGCGGTTTTTAACTGTTTTAATAATTTCGTCAGAGTTTCGGTTTGGCATTGAAAACCTGTAACCATGGTAACGGTTTTTCCCGCACGACCGGAGCGGGAGGTTTGTACTCGCAAATTCTGCTGATTTGGGGGTAATTCAGGGATGGAACGCTCAAAAGCTTGAGAATTACTTTGATCTCCAAATTCCTGATAGGCAATCCGGTTTTTTTCCTTTGATTTACTCATATAGCAATTATCATAGTGGGTTTTGGTTGTGGGGAAGTGGGGAAGTGGGGAGATGGGGAAGTTGTCTCATCACCCTATCACCCCAAAACCCTATCACCCTATCACCCTATCACCCTATCACCCTATCACCCTATCACCCCAAAACCCTATCACCCTATCTCCTCCTGACTCCTAAATCCTGACTACTGATAGCTCGTAATTGGTTGGACTGGTAGCGCATTTGATTAAGTTCAGCTGCCGACATTCGATCGAGATGACCTAAAATCATATTAACTCGACCTTGGGATTTTAATTTTTCTCGATGTCGTGCCAAAAAATCCCAGTAAAGAAAGTTAAAAGGACAGGCTAAATCCCCGACTCGTTCATTTTTTTTATACAGACAACCCCGACAATAATCACTCATTTTATCAATATAGTTCGCCGAGGCTGCGTAGGGTTTGGAGGCGAGAATTCCCCCGTCGGCAAATTGTCCCATTCCCAGTACATTAGTCTGCATTACCCAATCGTAGGCATCGATAAAAACACTATGAAACCAGTTTTCAATCTCTTGGGGAGAGCAACCAAAAATTAAGGCAAAATTGCTCAAAATCATTAATCTTTGAATATGATGAGCATAACCAGTATTTTCCACCTGGGATAATACTTGTTTGAGGCAATTCATCTCGGTTTGATTACTATCCCAAAAGAAAGCCGGTAAGGATTGTTGATGCTCAAACCAATTATGATTAGCGTAATCTTCTCCCAGATAATGATAAATTCCCTGCATATATTCCCGCCATCCTAACACCTGACGGATAAATCCTTCGATGCTATTTAGGGCTGAATTATCTTTTTTATAGGCAATTTCTGCCCCTTGAATCACTTCCAAAGGCGTTAGCAATCCTAGATTCAGATAGGGAGATAATAGGGAATGCCAGAGGGTTTCTTCTCCCGTTACCATCGCATCTTGGTAGGTTCCAAAGTTGGGCAGACAATTAGTAATAAAATGCTCCAATACTTGTAAAGCTTGTCTGCGGGTTACTGCCCAGGGAAAAGGTTTAATTTTTCCATATTTAGGAATATCTAAAGCTTCCACATCAGCGATAACTTGAAGGGTAATTTCATCAGGTTCAAACCAAAGAGGAGCAGTAGTTTTTAATCCATCTTTGGGCGGTTTGCGGTTTTGTTTATCAAAGTTCCATTGTCCTCCTATGGGTTGATTATCCTCCATTAAAATCTGCCATTTTTTGCGACTTTCTCGATAAAAATCCTCTAGTAATAGTCTTTTACGAGATTTAGCCCAATTATTAAAATCTGTCCTTGTCCAGAGAAAGTGATTATTATCAATTAGGGTTATAGCACAGTCTAAATTGAGATTTTTAATTAATCTAAGAAAAGGCAAATCATTAGGCATCATTATCTGTAATTCTTTAATACCTAATTGCTTAATCCAAGCAGATAAAATCGGCTCAAAATCTTCAGCAACTTCGTAGGTGACAGACCATCCTAAAGTTTTTAATTCTTCGGCAAAATGACGCATCGCCGACCAGATTAAAACTAATTTTTGCTGATGATAGGGTCTTGGTCGAATATGATTGTGGGATTCAATTAAAATAACCGGTGTTTCCTGTGAATAGGCTTGACGATTAGCTAAGGCCGCTTGTCCTGTCCATAATTGATCCCCTAAAATCCAAATGCCAATGGTCATAATTATTTCATTGCCTCTACTATTCCCCCGTATTTTTTAGCCATAATATCCGCCATTTCTCGAGCAGAAAATTTACTGGCTTTGTCGATGCTGGGGGTAAATGTCCCCGTAGGGGTTAAATAATGGGTAAATACCCCGACTTTTTTGCTAATAATCCACATATTTCTTGAAGTCAAAAATCAAAAAGGGGATGGGGTGTGGGGTGTGGGGTGTGGGGTGTGGGGAGTTTTCTCAGTGAAGTGATAACTGATAACTGATAACTGATAACTGATCACTGATAACTGATAACTGATAACTGATAACTGATAACTGATAACTGATAACTGATCACTGATCACTGATCACTGATCACTGATCACTGATCACTGATCACTGATAACTGATAACTGATAACTGATAACTGATAACTGATAACTGATAACTGATAACTGATTAGGTTTTTGTCCTGAGACTTTGGGCGCTTAGATAAAGTTGCGTCCATTCTTTGACCACTTGCGTGCGTTTACAGTTTAATTCGCCGGCGATTTCCTCAAGGGTTTTACCCGCTTTTAACCCATCGATAACGCTTTTACCCGTGGGAGAAAGGGCAGCATAGAAACTTTGCCATTGACTGAGAGTTAAGCCAAAATTATGCTCTTTCGGGCTGATTTGTAACCATTCAGCTATTAATTCTGTCCCTTCCTTGAGGGCAAAAACCTTAATCGCATGATAGCCAACTTTTTCCCGGAGACGATAAATCCGTTCGACGGGAATATTCATCGCTTTGGCGATCGCATCTTGGTTTTCGCCCCCTAAATAGAGGTTAAACCAAGTCACCGCCTCCGGACTAACATTTTCCTCTAGATATCTAGCAAAACTCTCTTGAACTTTTGCCCGTTGAATTTGCGCTTCTTGGGAAGTGCGTTGATCTTCGTAGATAGCGATCGCATTTTGATCCAGTAAACTTAAGCTATTTTCCCCCTCATCGCCACTAATTTCATCGGAGAGAATCCGGATTATTTCTTGCTGCGGCACATTAGTGATACCGCTCCTCGATTGACGACGAAGATAATTAACAAAACGATAGGCTAACAGGGGTTGATTGCGGATCGGACGCAGGGCGTATTCTTCTAGGGTGGCTAACAGCAGCTGATCGCGAGTAGCTTGATCGGTGGTACAACGAGCGATCCATGCTAACTGGGATTGCAGATAGCGATCGCTATTTAACATTTCTTGAATAACTTCCTGCAAGACATCGGCCACCGCTTGCCGACGATCGCGACTTAAGGAAACCCAAGTGCGAATTTGTTGCCGGAGAGTGACACAAGCACCGAGACGATCGATCAGGTTACGATAGGCACGGGTGGGACTAACCTTGAGATAGCGTTGCTGTAAAATTTGCCAAAGATAGACTAATCCCCGTTTAGCGATTTCTAAATCTCTCTCGTCTAAAGTTTCCCAACGTTGGCTATCTTCACCGAGTAACCAATTGATAATGGTATCCCGTTGGCGATCGGTTAAGGAATCCTCGGTTTGAGAGAGTATATCTTGCCATTGTTGCCTTAACTCGTCGATTATTGTCGTCATCGAAAAATTGAGTTCCAAACCCCGTCTTTTTAGGACGGCTTTAGTTTAAATACTAGCGCATTTACACGATATATACTAGAACCTGAGCCATGGAGAAAGCCTATCGCTGCCAATTTTACCCCACACCCGACTAGAACGAACTAATCAATTAAGTCTTTTACCTGATAAGGATTTAGGGCGATTGATGCCACCCGATCAAACCATACCAAGTAACGAAGAGCCACCCTAAAGCAAGCCCTGCAAACCTCGAACTCGGCAATCTAACATCCGAAATGGGATTTCCTCCTTTGGCAACGTTTGAAACTTGATTTGAAAAATAGAATCCTCGGATTAGAGTACAATCATCGCATCGGCTTAAATTGGATCGAAGGAAAGTTCCGATGGTTTGAGTTTCGCCATCATGACAGTCTCTTTCAGCAGCCAACTGGCGAAGTTGCCTGAGAAATGTTCGGCGAGGAATCGGCAAGTGTTATATAAGAAGCGGATTAGAACACAATCTTCGGTGTAAGGACTTGATCGCTTAGGGGGTGATGGAATATTATAAGGATAGGTTTTTTCAGTGAGCCATTCATGCGGATGCGGAGGTTAAGTCCTTAATTTTGATTACGGTTCGACCGAACACTCAGTAACGTTCTTCTCGGCGATTTGTGACAAAGGGTATTGTGAACAGTTTCTTGGGTAACTAAGCCATGAAAGCCTTGTCCAGACTCCATTTGAAAAGCTATAGATCACAAGAAACCCAAGAAAGCTAAATTGATTCGCATCTGGCTTAAATATGAAAAAAACACTAAGATTACTGACTATTTTATTCATCTTCATACTGTCGCTAGTTATAACTGCATACCCTGCTTTTGGACAACTAAAGGAAGGTAATTTAATTTGGACGACGAAAAAAGAAGACATATTTTATATTTTAAGAAGTAATAACACTGAACCATCTATATTTCTTGATATTCCAAAAACATTTAATATTGAGGAGAAATATGAGACAGGAATCAATCTGGTTAGTAGTGGGAAATCTATTTTTTGGCTGGATTATGATTATGAGTTTAAAGAAGGTAATGACAATAACATTTCCATGTATGTTTATAAGATGGACATTGATAGTTCTAAACCATCTGTTGTTGTTGATCTTTCTCAAAAAGCCGGGTCTCAAATAGTACGATGGCTTCCTAGTTCTTTAACGACAGACGGGAAGTTTCTTTTTTGGTTAGGACAAAATTTAGAGGGAAAGCCTTTTATTTATAGATCAGATATCAACGGGGATAATTTTTCCATGCTTTTTGAATTTCCCTATGAATCTACAACATTTAAACCTCAGATAAAACATTTAACAACAGATGGAAAATTTATTTATACACATATTGACGGCAATCTTCGTAATCAATCTGGCGGCTTCGGGAAGCCAACCGAACTTCTATTAAAAATAGAAATAAGCAATCCCGTTTTATTAGCCATTGATGCACTGTCGATTTTACGAAACTGGACAGGTGAAGGAGTTTTGTCCATTAATAATTATGAGGATACTTTATTAACAGATGGTAAGTTTTTATACTTTACTATTGGTTTACTTAATCCTAATTATGGCGACGGAATTGTTCGTTCTGATTTTGATGGACAAAATCCATCAATGATTGCTGAACCTAAATATGGGACTGGTGTAACCAGTATGACTAATAATAAGAATTCACTTTTTTGGGTATTGCGATATTCTAAATTTTTCCAAATTAATCAATCAGCTTTTGATGGCTCATCAAAGTCTGTTTTAATTGAGGTTCCTGTTGAGGATAGTCTCTCTCATCATAGAAGTTATAACATACCATCAAGTATTGCTTTTGTCTCGAATAATTATCTAAGCTCACAACTAATAATGGGAGTCGTCATTTTCTTGATAAGTTTGGCAATAATCTTAGGTTTATTATGGATTTTCTCAAAAAACCTATCAAACTCTGACATAAAACAGGAGGCTGAATCAGAAGCTTAAAGTAATCTAATTCGTTATCTGTTAACAATTCTTTTCTAATTAAGTCATCCAGAATCATTTATGAAAGAGACTATGAAAGACGTATTTATTTGTCATGCTAGTGAAGACAAACTCCTGATTGTGGAACCTTTAGTTTCATGCTTAGAAAAAGCTGACATTACTTTTTGGTATGATCGGGCTGAAATTAAATGGGGAGATAGTATTACAGCCAAAGTAAATGAGGGTTTAAGAATCTCTCGTTTTGTAATCGTTGTCTTGAGCGAAGCTTTTTTAAACAAAAATTTTCCTAAGCGAGAGCTTTTTGCCGTCCTCAATCAGGAAATTTATTCCGACCAAACTAAGGTACTTCCCTTATTTTCAGATAATAAACAAAAACAAAAGGTATTAGAAAGTTTACCGTTACTCAATGATAAACTATACCAAACTTGGAACGGCAATGCAGATACAATTATTGAAGCTCTTTTACCTCACTTGTCAGAAAAAACAACGCTTAAATTTAAAGATCAAAAAAGCGTAGATGATTTTTTAAACAGAGATAAGTTGATTTCTGATAAAGGGGTTAGCTATAGCAAACTTCGCCAACTCCTAGAAGCACAAAGTTGGCTAGAAGCTGATCAGGAAACGATCAGGCTTCTTTATAAAGCTACCGATAAACCAGAATTTACATCAACCTCTCATTTTTCTGTTGTAAAAATTCCCAATGAGGCCTTATCATCAACTGAACTTAAAAGAATATCTGATAATGACTTAATTATTCTTGATAATCTTTGGAAAAAGTATAGCCACAACAAATTTGGTGTGTCCACTCAAGCTCGTATCTATGAACAAGAAGGGGAAGATTACTATGCTTTTGCGAATCGTGTCGGATGGCGAAAAAATGGGCGGTGGTTAGGTTACAATGATCTGACTTGGCATTTGGACGCTCCAATCGGTCATTTACCTTGGCTACAGGGGAAAAAAGCATATCCCACAGAAAAGCAAATGAGAGACTTCCATTTTAGTGCTTGGACATTGAATTTAGGTGACAAACATTTTGCCGAAGATACTTTTATTTCAGTTCTCCAGCAAAAAGTAATCAGTATTCCTTTATTATAATTTTAAATTATGTCTCAAAAAATACCCAATTACCTTCGAGCGATCGCCAAATCTCTTGCTTCCGTAGTAGGCCCATTTGGAGTTCCTGTTGAGTTTGTCTTGAGTCTTTATGATGATCAAATAGAGAACTCCCGTGAGGCAAAACTAGATGCAATGATTGCCGAAGGTCAAAGCCTTACTCGTGAGTCTCTTGATGCTATCTTTGAGACAAAAACTGAAATAAAAGAATTACGAGAACAATTTATTTTAGGAATACAATTTTGTTTTACTATTCTTATGCAAAATCAAGAATTATTGCAAAATTCTGAAAATTTTGAAGATAAGTTTTCACTTTTACTTGATCGACAAAAGGAAAAACTTGAGGAATCTGGTTTTTTGACCAAAGATGTTTTGGTAAAGGAATTGTCAGAACTTTACGGAGCAGATAGCGAACTATTTAAAGCAACTGTTGGGTCAGCAGGGTTTCCTTTAGCAACAATTCCTCAAAATCAAGCACCCAAAGTTATTGTCTTTCAATTTATTAATCGTTGTTATACTTTGAAACTTAACGATCAGTTTAAAATATTTAAAGCACTACATAAAGAAAATCCAAATAGTAAAGTTTTGCAATTGGTGAGTGCTTTGCTACAAGAAAAATCCTCAAACCAAATATAGCAGTTAAACATTTAATTTATGAATACTCCTTTTGAATCTTATTTAGGCTCTCTCAAAAGTCAAATTATTAGAGATTTAATTTCTCTCTATGAATCTAACCCTTCTCTTTTTATTGCTATCATTTGGGAAGGGGGATTTTCTACAGCAAATTTGAGGAATGAACAAACTTTACAGATTATCATTCAAGACTTTATTTGTCAATGTAATTCTCTTAATATTCTGCAATTACGACAAGTATTTACCAAATTATTTGAGGAAAATCCAGGCTGTGAATCACTAAGAAAAGCGAGAAATTCACTTTATCAAAACTTTGATTACGTCAACAGCAACGAAGATTGCATCACTAAATACTTAGTAAAAGTCAAACCAAAACTTATCAGTCAAGGTTGCTCATCCATTTACAATGATATTATCTATGATGGCAAAGTTTTTAAACAAGTAGCTAAGGCAGCTAGTTTTAAAACATCAATTGGTGGTCTGCCAATGAGAGGAGAAGCTTTTTTTATCTTTTCCTATTTTTCTTCTGTTAATGATAACTCATTAAGAGAGTTTGCAACGAATTGTTTCAATTACGCCAAAAAAAACTCTAACTTTTCTGGTATTTTACAAACTGTTTTTAACTTGAAGATACCTACAAATATTTGTTTTTCTATCTCTATGACAAACTTCATAGATGAGAAAACAAAACAACAAATTACAGAGACAAATCCCTTTGAAGAAACGGTAGATATTCTATGGTATATCGTACCAATTGTTTACACTCTTAATGAAAAGCAAGTTTATTTTTACGAAGAAGTGTTAGAGTCTAAACCTTGGGAGTTTTTGAGAGGTGAAATGGTATGGAAAGAACTCAGGAAAATTATCAAACAAACTTTAAGTGACTGAGATAAACAGTTAAACCATAATCAGGTAGAGAACTGGAGTTTCACTGGCACGATGGACTCCAGTACACTTATTGAGAACTTGATAACGTTTTATTATAAAATTCGGCCTTAACATTATCATTAAATTCAGGACTTTCTAGATAAGAACTAACTTCAATTACCCCAACTTTATTAATACTTTGTGGAACGTTTTCAAAAGTATTAATAACCTCAATTGGAGTATCTTTAATCAAAATATTGTCGGCTTGATAAGTGCCAGAATTACTGCCAAAATCCACTTTGTTTGCAATTAGTTCTTTACCATCCTCAATGATTCGACTTCTATTGTTAGAATTATAATTTCCGTGTATATAGAGCTTGTTTTTATCTTGTGTACTTGTCACCAAAAGAGAACACTTAATATTTTGAAGTGTTGAAGAAATTGCTGATCTTTGACATTCTTTGAACTGAAAAATTAAAGATTGGACTTTAACAATCTTATCCGTATTAAAAGAAGACGGCTCTGACACAGTTTCATTATCAGGTGCGAATGAAGCCGATGGACTGGGTACATTTGAACCTTTTAAAGATTGATTTTCATCTTCAAGCTCTTTTATTTTTCTTTGCAAATCTTTGTTTTCCGACTCAAGTGTATTTAATTTTTCTGATAACTGAACTAAATCGGAATTGCTAGATTGCTGAAAAAAACTGGAAATCCATTCCTTAAATTTATAGCCGCCAAAAGCAGATAAGGGAATAGTTAAAACTAATAAAACAGAAGCAAATATTAGGTAATTTTTTCTTTGTTGTTTGTTAAATTCTTTATTCACTTGTCTGCGAACCTCCTCAATGTCGTTATCCATTAATAAGTCAGATAATCCTAGTTCTTGAAGACTCTCTTTAACAGCATCAAGAGTGATAACCTCTTGATTATACTGTTTTCTATAGGAAAGTCGTTCAATCAATTTTTTAAACTCATCATCACTTAAACCATCCTTCAAAACCATAAGTTTTACCCTAAATTGTAATAAAAATAAATGTCCGTCATTATTTTGTATAACACTTTCTATGGTAACGATATGGGTCAAATTTCTGTATATCCATCTATTTTAGTGCAATCGCAAGAAAAATTTCCCCATATCATACCCAAAAGCGTGTTAGCCATAGCATATTGTCAAAAACCTTGTTTAACTAAATTCCTGACAATAGGCTGAAATAACACGAGTTTTCTGGTGTTGTAACAACTATTCTTCAATCTGACCGCACCTCTTGACAAAAATTTACAATTATTCGACCCTTAGCGATCGCTATCGGGAGATAGAATGTGCGTGGTGCGTTACCCAAAATCGTAGGACTTGCATTAGGGAACGCACCCTACGGCGATAGCGATCACACTGGTCTAACATTTCGTGGATTGTACGAATGTCTATGCGCGATTTTGCTCGGCGATCACCCAATGACTTAAACCACTGAGATAGGTTTCGATTTTGCTGATTTCAATCATGCTCTAACTGTATCTCAACCCTTTAGGCTTTGCATTCTCAGATTGCCTAAGAACCTCCTCCATAAATATCTTAGCCTTTTCCATGTGGTTTGCTCCAGAAATACATAAAACCTGAGCGTTACTACCGCTGCGAATGATAAGGTATTTATACTTGAAGAAAAAGTAAAAAATAAAAAAGATAATACCTAACCCGTAGAAAAAAAGTGCAAAGAATCCAAGCACGAGAAGCCAAGAAACCCCATCTTCGACAATTTCTACAGAATCAACTTCATATAAAATGACCTCACAGTGTCGTGATGCTATCATTTTCCGTGTTCGTTCAATGATGCGAGTTTCACTAAGTTGAAGAGTTGTTTTACTAAATAAGGCAGGGGATAAAAAGTTATAGTAGCTATTAGCAGCTTGACCGCTAATTTCCAACAAAATGTTTTTAGAGACATTCATATAGGTCATCCTCTACTATCTATCTGACTTTACATTGAAGGCTAACTACATATATACGGAAACTTTCCCTATATCACGCCCAAAAGCGTGTTAGCCAGATTAGCCTATTGCCAAAAACCTTGTTTAACTAAATTCCTGACAGTAAGTTAAAATAACGGAACTCTTCTAAAAGAGTAGCTAAGATTCCTAGTTCTGACCGCACTTCTCCACAAAAATTTACAATTTCACAATATCAACCCATTACCCAGTAGTTTCCCTGGGGGTTTCAGTAGCGGAAAACCCGGTCAGGGATAGAAGTTGTCGTTTAGCGGTTTCCCGTTCGAGACGGTAACGGTTCCACTGAATCTCTAACTGTTCTCGTTGGGCGATTCTTGTTAGATAGGTTTCGGTGGATGAACCGCCCAGACGGTAATCGATCTCGGTAATCTTGGTCAAGAGGTCGTGATGGGACAGTTGGGCTAATACCGCCCGTTCCCGATCGCCGGCGGTTTCGTAGGCGATCAGGAAGGTAAGGATATTTTCTTGCAGGGCGCGCGCATCTCTGCCTAGGGTGTGTTCCCTGAAAACATGACAATTTCAAGGTTAACCAATATTTGGGAATGCACCACCCCTACCATTTATAATTCGGGAACATTTTCCTGTTCATAATTTTCTATTAATATTCCCAACATTTCCATTAAAGAAGCAAGAGGATGATTTTCATTTTCTCCTATTTCATCTATCAAATTATCTAACATAATTACCAATTGCTCATATTCTGATTCGCTGCGAGGGATAAAGAGTATTTGCTTTAAGTTTGTCCAGGCTTGCCGTGTTTTCTCTATATCTATAGTCGGCATTTTTTTACTCCTTCCATTTGTTTTTGTCGTATTCAGGATGAGTTAAAACTTCTCGAATATAAATTTTTTGTCGATTGTAATGAGTCGCCGCTATGAGTCTAATCTTATTTCCACCTTGGAACCCCCTAAGCTACATCTACATACTCACAGATCGACAATGATTCAGGAACAGTTAATCCATCTTCTTTTAAGCCTTCCAAATGAAAAATTATTGCCTCAGCAATTAATTGTTTAACTTCTTCTAATGTTTCTGCAACCGCAACACATCCGGGAAGATCGGGAACATAAGCACCGTAGCTATTTTCTCCTTTTTCAATAACAACTGCATATCGCATTATATTTTGTCCTCCTCGATTTGAGCTTGTCGCCATATATTTTTAAGAGTCCCAATAGGAACATCAACGCTGGATTTCGACCAACAAAGCAAAGGTTTGCGCTATCACCACTACAATAAAATCACTACTCACCCGCAGCAGATAAAGCCATAAGTCCCGAAAATATTGCCCTTAATTAGCTTTAACTTTCTGCCCGATTGTATCAGCAGTGGTAGTGGAAACCATGGCCGCCATAACTTGTTCCGGGGAAACCGTAAAAGGCAAACGATGAATGTCCGAATTAGGCTGACAAGCAATGTCGGCTGCGTGGCGCAATTGGGCAAGGGAAACATCTTTTAATCCTAAATCCTCTAGGGATTTCGGTAAACCAATTTGTTCATAAAACTGGATTAGTTGCCCCCGGGCCGATACTGCTAATTGATTACCCAAAACTATTTCTTCTAGACGCAATTGGGCGAGAATGCCGTAGGCGACTTTTTCCCCGTGCAGGGCATGATGACAAGCGGGAATATGGGTTAAACCATTATGAATTGCATGGGCGGCCACGGTACGACAATTAGCGCCCCCTAAACCACCAATTACTCCGGCTAATAAAACGGTGGCATCTACCACCTGTTTCCAGTCCTCTCCGCCGATATTTTCCAGGGCTGCCGGGGATTTTTGGAAAAGAATATCCCGCAAAACCCGGGCCTGTTGGACAGCGGCAATGATCAGGGTTTCTGTGCAATGACCGCTACTGACGGAAGCTTCGTACCATTTAGCGATCGCATCGCCAATACCAGCGATTAAGGTTCTTTTCGGGGCAGTTTGGATAATACCGTAATCGAGAATTAATAAATCCGGACAACGGGCTAGGGACAGATCGTAAAGAAACGCCCCCGCGTCGGAATAGACGTTAGATAGGGCTGTCCAAGCGGCACAGGTGGCGGCGGAGGTGGGAATCGTGGCGATCGGCAAATGGCACTGATGGGCGAGTAATTTGGCCGTATCGAGGGCTTTGCCGCCACCCACACCGATGATAAAATCTGCCTCATGACTCTTGACAGATGCCTTTAAATATGCTAGGGAATTTTCCGAACAATCGGGGGCATAACTGTGATAGCTAGGAGTGAGATTTTTCAGGGGAGATGACAAAAAAGCTAAATTGCGATCGCCACCCACCACGAGGGGACGTTTACCCAAATCCGCTAATTTGCCGGTGGATTCTTCTAGGGCATTGTCACCCCGAATCACTTGTGCGGGGGCGATTAACAGGGGCAAAACAGCGACAGCATTGGACATTTTTTGACAACCTCAAGGATTATTGGCTAATTTTAGCGAAACTTTCGGGAAAAAGCTGTAGTTCAGGAGTATTATCCCCCGGGGCGGAGAAGGATTTTTTAATCTGTCCCAGGTACAAAGGAGCAGATAAACCGGGCTGAGGGTGAACGAGAGTGCGAGCGCTAATGATAAATTGATTATTACCGCCAGCACCGGCGCGACCAGAGGAAAACAAGTCACTAGCGGCTTGTTTTAGGGTTGCTTCCACCTGCTCGGGAGTAACAGTATTGGGCAGGGAGATAACAGCTTGATTAGCTCCGTTATCATAGACAAGGGAGAATCTCACCGCTCCCGGAATTTCTGTGCGGGTAAACAGTCCCAACCCAAGACCGAAAATCCCCACCGTCAACACAGCCATAAAGCTAGTGACACCGACGAGACGAAAGCGGATTCCCCAACCGACGAGAAAAGCGATAATCGTGAGTACCAAAAAAACCAGCGTGGCAATACCAGACCATTGGATGTATTTGGCAAAGTTCAGGGGAATGTCCATATTTTCTATAATACTGATTCTATGAAAACGGTTAGCATAAACCATTGTACCTATCCTGTTGTCGAAACTTTCCATTCTGTGCAGGGCGAAGGCTTTTGGACGGGAAGCAATGCTTTTTTCCTCCGTTTAGGAGGTTGCGATGTCTATTGTCCTTGGTGCGACCAAAAAGAGTCTTGGAATGCCCACCGTTATCCCCAACAATCGGTGCGGGAATTGGTAGAGATGGCAAAAGACGCTAACCCCGCTATGGTGGTGATTACCGGGGGTGAACCTTTAATGCACAATCTTGATCCTTTAACCAGGGAATTAAAAAATCAGGGTTTACGGGTACATTTAGAAACTTCTGGCGCTCATCCTTTTACCGGGGTTTTCGATTGGGTGACTTTTTCTCCTAAAACTTATAAAATGCCCGATCCTAGTATTTATGCACGGGTGAATGAGTTAAAAATTGTCGTGGCTCATCCAGAGGATTTAGAATGGGCAGCTATGCAGGAAAATAAGTTATCGGAAGGGGTGATTAAATATCTGCAACCCGAATGGAATACAGTAGAAAGCAAAGAGTTAGTCTTTAATTATGTTCTCCGACATCCCCAATGGCGCCTCAGTCTCCAAACCCATAAGTTTTTAGGAGTCCGCTAGTCAGTTATCAGTTATCAGTTATCAGTGAGCAGTGAGCAGTGAGCAGTGAGCAGTGAGCAGTGAGCAGTGAGCAGTTATCAGGAGTCAGTTATCAGGAGATTACTTTTTATTTATTCTCCCCACTCCCCATCTCCCCACTACCCATCTCCCCCCGCAACGCGCACGAAGTGGTCTCCCCACTCCCCCATCTCCCCAATTCATAATTCATAATTCCCAAACCCTAATTGACTAACAAGAGGTTAAATACTATGTCTAACAATAATTCTGAACGAGTAGTGCGTCGTGGTCGAGTTTTTCCGGAGATTCAATCTACCGAGGAAGAAAAGGCCAAACATCGCGCCCGACAATTAGAATTTTATCATCGTTGTTGGCCGATTTTTCAGAGTTTACAGCCCCGGTTAATGAAACATTACTATGGTTGGTACATTGCGATCGAACCCGATAGCGGCGATTATTTTATCGATCCCGATCAAGAAGTGGCCAGTAAAAAAGCAAGGGCAAAATATCCCGACAAAATCCATCATATCTTTGGCATTAATGAAACTGGAGTTAGTGGCAGAATATGATTGAAGGGAGATTTGGAACCAAAGGACAAATTTATTTTGATATCGATTTAGTTGGCGATGATGGATTGATTCTACCCGCAGAAGTTATGCTGGATACGGGTTTTACCGAGTTTTTAGCCATAAATAGTCAAGATGCTGACAGTCTTGATTGGCGTTTTTTGCGACAAAATAAATTGATAACCGCTCAAGGAGAAGCATTTTTTGATATATATTTAGGCAGAGTAAGAATTGATGGTCAGGAATACGAAATTCCCGTCTTTGCAGGGGAGGCAATTAAGGAGATTTTGTTAGGTTCGCGGTGGCTAAAACAATTTATCTTAGTAGCTAATTATCAACAAACACAGGTGACATTAGGATAATGACAAAAAAGGCAATTATTTTACTTTCCGGGGGATTAGATTCAGCGACAACAGCAGCGATCGCTCTAGCTGCTGGTTATCAATTAATCGCCCTTTCCTTTCGTTATGGACAAAGACACGAGCGGGAATTAGCAGCGGCGAAAAAAATTGCTAATTTCCTCAATATCAAAGAACATCATCTGATCGAAGTCAATCTATCTTTGTGGGGAGGTTCCGCTTTAACGGATCAATCTATTGCTATTCCCCAAGAGGGAATTAACCCGAATATTATCCCGATTACCTATGTGCCGGGGAGAAATACAGTTTTTATTTCGATCGCTCTTTCTTTAGCGGAAGCAAGGGCAGCAGAGGCGATATATTTAGGAATTAATGCGGTGGATTATTCTGGTTATCCCGATTGTCGTCCCCAGTATTTAGAGGCCTTTCAAACTTTAGCTAATTTATCATCAAAAGCGGGTTTAGAAGGGAAAGCACCCCAATTAATTGCCCCTTTGGTGATGGATAGTAAGGTAGATATCGTCCGTCGTGCTGTTAGTTTAGGGGTTCCCATTGCTGATACTTGGTCTTGTTATCAAGGTGAAGTTGAACCCTGTGGTTTATGCGATTCCTGTCGCATCAGAGATCAGGCTTTAATTGAGGCCGGTTATCCCGAATTAGCCACTCCCCTGTTGAAACAGTCGGGGAAAATAGGGAGGATAGTGAAAAATGGAGATAATCTAGGCAATTAAATGTTCAATAAGGATTTTACTGCCGATTAATATTAAAACTAAACCGCCGAGAATTTCCACCTTTTGGCTAAATAAATTACCGAATTTATGCCCGATAAAAACAGCTATAAAACATAAAGCAAAGGTAATAGAACCGATAACAGTGCAAGCTAAAAGTAAGGGAGTTTTAATCATCGATAAACCCAAACCAACTACTAAAGCATCGATGCTAGTAGCGATCGCTAATCCGATTAAAGTATAGGAATCTAGAGGATTAAATTTTTTTTCCTCGTCATCATTTTGAACAGCTTCGTAGATCATTTTACCGCCGATCGCCCCTAAAATAATAAAAGCGATCCAATGGTCAAAAGAGGCGAGGAAATCGCGACAGGTTAGACCAATACCCCAACCGATCATCGGCATAATCGCTTGAAATCCGCCAAAAAACAAAGCAATTTTCAAAGCCTTATTAACATGAATATGACGAATCATCAGGCCGCTGGTCAGAGAAACGGCCACGGCATCGGCGGCTAATCCCACGGCTACAAAAGAAATGGTCAAAAGTTCGAGTGAAGTAAACATCTATAGTTGTTTATCCTTTAATTTCCCCCTATCTTAACTAATTTTTCCCCAAAAAACTTTCATATTTATCTCATGATACTCTCATTTATCTATCATTTCTCTAACCTAAGTAGGTAGGCGTTAAAAGTTGTCAGACACCCCCCTTATCAAGGGGGGACTAAGGGGGGATTAAGGGGGGATCAAGGGGGGCAGGGGGGATCGAACCTAAAATCCATTTTTAATTTAATTATAACCAGCTACTTAATTAGTGAGAGGATCGAATTGAAAACGTTTAAAAGCATATTACTGGTTCCTCACCGATCGCCTCGCCTGCACCTGATGGATCGCTTCTGGGGTAAAACTGATGATATCCTCAGCTTCTAGGACTTTTGCGCCCGCTACTGCGATTTTATCAGGAAATTCAGCCGTAGGAGTCCGAGTAACCAGTTTTCGGAGTTAACCAACCAATGCTGCTGTTTCATAAATTCCCCCGAATTTTTTCCCAGACAAAGTTAAGGAAGATACTTTTTCTCATCATCGATCATCCCGTCTGCTTTTAAGGTGGCTAACGCTACCATATAGGAAAAGTGCCAAGTAAAAAATCATGATAATTTCGAGAATTACCTGAGAATGAGAGGGGAGAGAACGGTGATAAAATTAGCTAATTGACTCCCCTAACTTAAACACCCAATAACCGCTCACTGAAAATATGGCTGACTTTTTTAACACCTATGGTTTTTTAATTGTTTCAATGGTATTTGGAGCCAGCTTAGGCATTTCAGTTTATCTGCCCTTAATGGCTGGTCAATTATCCTTAGCAACCCCCGGTTTTTACGCTTTAGGTGGTTATGTGACCGCCATTCTTTCCACGAAAGTTTTTACTAATACTGGTAGCAATTATCCCCTGGCTTTGGTCTTTTTAGAAATGTTAATTGCTGGCATTATTTCAGGAATATTAGCCATAGTTTTAGGTATTCCTGTTCTCCGTTTGCGAGGTATTTATTTAGCTATTGCCACGATCGCCTGGGTAGAAATTTTGAGAATTATTGCCCTTAATCTCGATATAACTGGCGGTGCAGTCGGTATTTTCGCCATTCCCCAACCTTTCACTACTCAATTAGCCTACCTTTGGCTGGCTTTGCCCCTCTTATTCCTAACTATGCTGTTTCTCTACCGGTTAGAAAACATCAAAATTGGTCGGGCATTTAATGCCATTCGTGCCGATGAATTGGCAGCTGCGGCCATGGGAATTAATCCCACCTATCACAAAGTTTTATCCTTCACTTTCGGGGCAGTTTTAGCGGCAGTTGTGGGAGCGGTAAGCGCCCATTTTCTCAATACTTGGAATTCCCGTCAAGGAACTTTTGATGCCAGTATTATTTTCTTGGCTTTCGTTTTAATTGGTGGTTCAAGAACTTTTGTCGGGCCGGTGGTGGGAGGCATTGTTTTAACTGCTTTGCCCGAAGTTTTACGCGCCCTCGGCGGTGTGAATGGTTTACCGATTTGGTTAGGGAATTTTTTGCGCGATGGTCGTTTGATTATTTTTGGAATTTTAATTGTTTTGGGAACGATTTTTTATCCCCAAGGCTTAATTACACCTGAATTAATCAAAAAACTAATGCCTTTTAAAAGACGTTCCTCTCTTAGTCGAGTTGATTCCTAATTACAGTGATCAGTGATCAGTTATCAGTGATCACTGATCAGATTTTAGTTTTCAGGTAATTGATTACTGTTTACTGTTCACAGCAAAAAACTCCCCAGTCCCTACTCCTGTCCCCTAACCCACCCTGCTGATACGGATATCCCCCTTCCGGCTAATGTAAAGAAAACGTTACAGCCGTAGGTTGGGTTGAGCTATTATTATTGAGCAGGTATTACCAATCGGATCAAAAGGCGAAACCCAACCAAGATTGTCAAAATATTCCAGGAAGTTGTTGGGTTTCCTTGCGTCAACCCAACCTACGAGTTTTACTGAATGAAGGGGCATTTATGGTATTTTTAGAAACAATTTAGCCTGCTTTTGTGGTTTCTTTTTCGGTAGATTGGGAAGGTTTTAGTTTGCGTTTGAGGGTTGAAGCTGCGCCGAGAGTGCCGAGGGCGAGGAGGCCGATGGTTGAGGTGGGTTCAGGGCATGGCTTAACATTGAATGGTATCTCTTGACCACCAGAAGACGTACTTGTGATTGGGCTTTTAATTATTAACGTATGTGTACTAGGGGTAAACTCACCGCTCATTGTTAACCTGTTATTAGTACCGTGAAAACTATATGTTCCATTAGACTCGGTTACGCCGTACATATACATAGTACCGTTAAATTTTCCTCCAGATGGAGAATTACTACCTTTAACTGTAAATGTTATTTTGTTCATAACCGTATCTAGACTTACTCCGAAAAGCCAACTCCCATTATACAAAGACTTAGGAACACCGGGTCGGTTAACCTCATAGCAATAACAAAGGGTAGCTGCCTGAGCAGGTTCAACAGCAACAGCAACACCCACCGCAGTAACCATTGTTATTATTGGAACCATTGATAATCTTTGTAAGATATTCATTTTTACTGTTTCTATACATTTATTAGCTCATGTACCTTGAGTCAAGCAAAACCCCAACCCAACACCAAAGGGAGATAGCAGAAGCATACACACTCCCCCCCCCACAACTGTAGCAAAAGCTACAATTTAATAAATCTTTATATTCTTCTCCCTAGCTTAGGGATTCACAGGGGAAAGAGTTTCAGGTATTTTCCCCTGTTTTACTGCTTCTCAGGCGACCTATCGCCTTCCGTGAGGGATTGTGGCGCGGTGTGTCAGATTCGGTAATAGGGTTCAAAATTTCGCTAACCGCTACTTGAGCCATAGCGTTTTCCCTTAAGCAGAATTCACGCCGCCTCCAGTTCATAATGCAATACCAGAAGCTCATCAGAGCAACTCGATTCGCAATTGGCGGCCTACCACAGAAGCCGCCCCTCGGCTGATGTAAAAGATGACCCGTGCGATGCGCCCGCCAGTAGGGGCAATTCATGAATTGCCCCTACTCCCCACCTTCTGTTGTCTTTGTCCTCTAGTGTTATCAGAGTGATAAATTCTTGAATTACCCCCACTCCCCACTCCTGTCCCCTAACCCACCCTACTGATACGGATATCCCCCTTCCGGCTAATGTAAAGAAAACGTTACAGTAACAGGTAAAGCCCAGTAGCCAGGAAGCCGTCGATCATGTTTGAATACTTTAACCAGAAAGCTATCAAAGCGGTGATGTTCGCCCAAGAAGAAGCCCGTCGTACCGGTCACAGTGTCGTCGGTACGGAGCATTTACTGTTAGGATTGATAGGAGAAGCCACCGCCACCGCAGCCTTAATTCTCAAGGATTTAAAAGTCACCCTGCACGAAAGTCGCCGCGTGATTGAAGGAATGACCGGCCGCGGCACCGGTTACAGTCCCGTTAACATCCCTTTTACCCCGAAAGCGAAAAAGATGTTCGAGCAAGCATTTCAGGAAGCTCGACAATTAGGGGAACAGGCGATCGCACCTGAACATCTATTACTCGCTATCACCACCGATCCCGAATCCCTAGCCGCTAAAATTTTAATTATGCAGGGTGTTGATTTGATCAAACTTCGCGGCCTTTTACTGAAAAATGCTGGGGAAAAAGTCGCTAGTGGTCGCTTCACGGCAAGCAGTGACTATGAAGACCAGAAAAATGCTCCTAAAGGCGGTATTTTAGCCCAATATAGTCGCAATTTAAGCCAAGAGGTCAAAAATGGCAAAATTGACCCTGTAATCGGTAGAGAGCCAGAAATCCAGCGAGTTATCCAAATTTTGGGCCGTCGCAGCAAGAATAACCCGATTTTACTCGGTGCGCCGGGGGTGGGCAAAACAGCGATCGCTGAAGGGTTAGCACAACGCATCCATAATGGCGATATTCCCGAACTTTTGCGGGATAAACAGGTAATTGCCCTCGATATGGGGTCTTTACTGGCGGGAACCCGTTTTCGCGGCGATTTTGAGGAACGCTTAAAGGGGGTTGTGGAGGAAGTTCGCAAATCGGGCAGTATTATCCTGTTTATTGATGAAATTCACACTCTTGTGGGTGCTGGTAGCATGGGAGGAGCTATGGATGCTTCTAACTTGCTTAAACCTGCTTTAGCTCGCGGCGAGTTACAGTGTTTAGGGGCCACCACTCTCGATGAGTATAAACAGCATATTGAGCGAGATGCGGCTCTAGAAAGACGTTTTCAGCCAGTTATGGTGGGAGAACCGACTAAAGAGCAAGCGATCGAGATTTTACGCGGTTTAAAAGCCACCTACGAGGATTTCCATCAGGTAAAATACGCTCAAAAAGCGATCGAAGCTGCTGTTCATCTATCCTCGCGCTATATCAATGATCGCTTTTTACCGGACAAAGCGATCGATCTTCTCGATGAAGCGGGATCCCGCACCCATCTGCGCTATTCCCTACAAAGTAAAAGTCCCGCGGAGGTTAGCGAAGAATCACCCCTAATTAACCCCGAATCTTTAATTCCGGTGGTGGATGCGGAGGAAATTGCCCAAATTGTCGCCGCTTGGACAGGTATTCCCGTTACCCAATTAACTGAAACTGAGTCGGAATCGCTCTTAAATCTGGAATATCAACTGCATGAGCGGATTATTGGTCAACAGGAGGCAGTAAATGCCGTTTCTCGTGCTATTCGTCGAGCGCGAGTAAATTTAAAGAATCCTAATCGTCCGATTGCCTCGTTTATTTTTGCCGGTCCCACGGGAGTCGGTAAAACTGAATTAACGAAAGCCTTAGCTAAGTTGCTCTTTGGCTCGGAATCCAGTATGATTCGCCTAGATATGTCGGAATTTATGGAATCCCACACGGTTTCTAAGTTAATTGGTGCGCCTCCCGGATACATCGGTTATAATGAAGGCGGTCAGTTAACGGAAGCAGTGCGTCGTCAACCCTATAAAGTAGTTTTGTTTGACGAAATCGAGAAAGCACATCCCGATGTTTTTAATCTTCTCCTGCAACTGTTAGAAGATGGTCATTTGACCGATTCCCAAGGTCGTCGGGTGGACTTTAAGAATACCCTAATTATCATGACCTCGAATATTGGCTCAAAAGTCATCGAAAAAGGCGGTAATAGCTTAGGATTCGAGATTGCTGACGATTTTGCTCAATCGCACTACCAACAGATTTCTAATCGGGTGACAGAGGAGTTAAAACAATATTTCCGTCCCGAATTTCTCAACCGTCTCGATGAAATTATCGTTTTCCGACAGTTAACTCGCGAAGAAGTTACCCAGATTGCCGATATTCTGATCGCAGATCTAGCCAAACAATTGACAGAAAAAGGTATTTCTGTGGAAGTTACCGCCGCTTTTAAGGATTTGGTCATCAATGAGGGTTATGATCCTAGCTACGGTGCGCGGCCTTTACGTCGTGCTTTAACTCGACGCTTAGAGGATAGTTTAGCGGTCGCGATGTTATCGGGAAAAGTCAATTCTGGAGACCATGCGATATTAGATGTAACTACTGAAGCTGTGGTGACAGTCTCTAGTCATCGGCGCTCCGAGCAGAACAATATTCTCTCGCAATTACAGTTACAACCAGTGGGTTAATCCCCTCAAAAATTGCTTTTTTTCGGGGTTGAAAAATGTTCAACCCCGATTTTTATCATCTAAGTAGGGTTTGCGGTAAAAAGTTTATTGGTGGGGTTAGGAGTCGGTCGTCGGTCCTTAGGAGATAGGAGATAGGAGATTATTTTATTTATTCTCCCCACTACCCCACTACCCCACTACCCCACACCCCACACCCTCTTTCCAGTCAGGAGATTATTTTTATTTATTCTTCCCACTCCCCACACCCTACACCCTCTTTCAAGTCAGTCCCGATGCCAAAGTTGGCACCGCCAAGGATGAAAATATTGGGATTATTTTTCCTAAGTAGGTAGGCGTTAAAAATTATCAGACACCCCCTTATCAAGGGTAGGGTTGATTCATGAATCAACCCTACTATTTAGGGGACAAGCGTTCTTGAATTTGATTAATTGCCCAGCTTAAAATCGCCCCCGCAATTAAAATACTAATAGCAGGATTGAATAAGGGCAGCCAAAGACGCTGAAAAAGTTTAAATCCTAGGGGAATTCCTGTGGATTCACCGATAACAGCCACGGCAAACCAGAGAAAACCCGCTATTACCAAAAACACATCAAATATTAAGATTCTATTCAACCACTTGACCAATTGCTCTTTCATTGCATCAAAAACTTAGGTTATTTATACAGTTCATTCAGGAAAAAGTATAGCACTGTCACCTTAATCCCAAGCTCTCCAGAGCCAAGCGAGTCCGGCAGTAATGATTAAAACTTTAGTTAACCAATCTCCCCAGCGCACATATAAAGTTCTTGTATCCCGTCGATAAATTGTTTCGCTATGGATTTGATATCTATCCAGATCCGATAGCCAAAGCTGATTACCGTGGGGATCGACAAAAGCAGAATAACCCGTATTGGTGGCCCGGGCCATCCATCGATCGGTTTCGATCGCTCGCATGGTATCCTGAGCATGGTGTTGAGCGGGCATGGCGTGGCTATAATGGGCGTTATTAGAAGCAGTAATAATAAATTCGCCTCCTCTAGCAGTTTGACGGCGAAAATGTTCGGAAAAAGCCGATTCGTAACAAATGCCCACAATTATTTTACCGAAAGGACTGTCAATAATTTGAGCGGCATCTCCCGGGATTAAGTGCGCTTGCAAGGGAGAAAGGCGATCAACAATTCCGCCCAAAATTTCCTGAAAAGGAACGTATTCGCCTAAAGGCACGAGAATTACTTTATCATACCGACTAATCACCTGTCCCTCGCCATCAATGGTCAAGAGACTATTGTTATAACCCTTGTCCACCTTGCCAAATGCACCTAACCAGATCGGCGTTTTTTTGGCTAAAATTGCCGAATAAATCGAGCTATTATTGACTAAGTTCTCCCAATAGTAGGGTAAGGCGGTTTCAGGAGTTAAGACGGCATCTACTGCTTGATCGGCGAGAATTTGATAACCAGTGGTGTAACCTTCGAGTGCCTTTTGAAATCCTAGGGGCGAAAGTTTAATCGTGTTGGGAATATTGCCCTGAATTACGCCAATTTTTATCCCTAAATCCCTTGACTTTTCGATCGGTTTATGGTATGTGTTCCATCCCCAGAGATGCAGGCTAAAACAAATAAGCAGGGGTAAAGAGAGAAAAGCGAGATTTTGCCGCGATTGACGGATTAGGAGCAAGCTTTCGGCGATTAAACCGTTAAATGCCACAATTGCCGCCGTTACCGTCGTAAAACCCGATAATTTGCCCAATTGCAGAATCAATAAATTATGGGGACTTTGACTATAAGCAAGGGTAGTCCACCAGAGAGGGGATTGACTCCAGAGAGATTCTAACCCACACCAGAGGGCAGTGCCGATGAAAACCCGTAGGAGGGCATCCCGAAAAGATGACTGATTAACACTTTTGTTGACATAAAACATAACTAACGTCCAAGTTAGCACGATCGCCGTTCCCCAAAAAGTGATAAACAACCAACAAAATAGGGCAATTAACAAACTCGCTAACCAGGGGACACCCATCCACGTCATCGGGTGAATTCCCGTGATCCAGAATAAAGCCAGACCATGGTAGGCAAAACCCCAGCCAAAACCGTATAAAAGCTGTTTTTTTAGGGATTTTTCCGCTAATCTCACAATAATCCACAGGGGGACGAGAGAAATCCAAGCGAGTAACCACCAAGAAACCGGCGCCACTGTTAACCCCATCCCCACACCGGCCAAAATTGCCCAGAGAAAACGCACCATCTTTCACTCCAGTCAGGTTAAACTCCTCTGACCTACTAGATCAGAGTAGCTAGAGGGAAGACAAAACACAAGAGAGACACAGAAGTTTTGGCTACATCTACAATAGATCAGTTAGCGAGTAAAAAAGCCCCCCAATCAGATGCTATGGCAAGCTATAGACTCAGACAAACAGGGAGATGAGGAATGTCACCCTCACCCTGAAAGCCTAAACTCGGACTGAATAAGTGATTGAATACATGGATAATTTTAATCCCAAAATAGCTACTCTGGCTCTTGTCTTGAATGTTGAGGAAAATCTCGAAGATATTTTTGGGAAAATAGCTAGTATGAGCGCTCATCAATTGCGAGCGCGGCACTGTTCAATTATGTTAAGCTCTCCACAGGAATTAAAAGGGGAAATTACCGATTATCTAGAAGTTTTTGCCCATTATGATGATCTATCACCTTTGGCTGATCAAGAAATAATTAAACTCGATCAAGTTATTGCCGATACTGTAGCGACCACAGGAAAACCTTTACTAATTAAGGATATCACTCGATCGCCATTTGCCACTGCAGCCCGTTATCCCAAAAGATCAAATAATAATAGTTTTATCTCCGTACCGATTATCCTCAATCAGCAGGTAATCGGGGTAATTAATCTCAGTTTTCCCCTAGACAAAAAACATTTTGAACCCTTAGATTTAGAAATCTTGCAGTTATTCGCTCAACAGGCGGCCCAATCCCTGCAAATTTTTCATTTGCAAGGGATGTTAAAATCTCGTTTTGTGGCCATGGCAGTGACTAGAGAAATAGCAGAAATTCAGTCCGAACATTCGATCGCTGTTCATCCTTATCCGCCGAAATTAGCCAAAATTGTCGCTAAGGCTTTTTTTAAAGAATTAACTCAGGCCGGTTTTGTAACTCATGAAGTTATTGAGATTGCTAATGAGGTTTTGAATTTACTACAAAAGACTCTTAATAAACATAAAAATCGTCTGGAAGGAAAAGATTAAGCGCTATTCAAGGGTTAAAATTGACTAACTTGCCACTCCGGTGCAGTCCGAAGGAGTAATTGAGATAGTTAACAGCTTAATTGACCGTTGTTTACTGATTACCGCTGCCGTCCTGCCGTCCTAATTCATAGACACCAGAGGCAACACAGGCGAGAATACCGACACTAATCGGCCAACTTTTTCCTAAACTAATCTCGATTAACCAATCGGAGAAACCGCCGAGGATGAGAAAGGGAATAATACTAAAGATAGAGGCATAAAAAGCATTTTGTGATTCTCTGGCGATGCGAGTTTTTTCAAACTCCTCTAGGGAAGTATAGAGGAAACGCTCGGCAAAATTAAACCAGCGATAGAAAATTTCTATAAACCAATTTCGCACCCCAGCTAACCCCAAATATAATGCTAAAGACCAGAGACAGCTACCGGCAATAAAGGCCGGGGAAATATTGATAGTGAAGGGCAGAAAGTCGATTACCATAAATGAGAGCCACAGAAGTGGTAAATTTGAGCGAACGGCTTGATCAATCTTAACAAGTCTTGACCCTGGCACCAAAAAGTTGATATCCTCACCCCTGGGGCCGGACGGTGATTTCCAAACCTGACCATTTGGGTTTCTGCTTGCGATCCCTGGGGGGGGGGTTTCCCAGCTGCCTTATGCCATTTTTCTTTATTCGTGTCCCTCACCCCCGCTCCTCTCCCTTTCTGGGGGTGAGGGAAATTCACTATCTCTGTCATTACTTTAGAAAAATGCTATGACATTCTGGCATATATCCTGTAAATGCGCTAGTATTTAACAGTAAATCCAACCTAGAACGGCGGGGTTTCAGACCCAATTTTTTTGATGAAAAGTTTTTTTAAGAAACCTTATCGGTTAGGAATTTTGATGCTTGTCTCGACAAGTTTAATGGCCTGTAGTGCCTTAAACTATAGCTCTTTTGCGGAACTCCTATCATCTTTCTCTCCCTCTCCCTCTCCTTCTCCCTCTCCTTCCCCTTTAGATGCGGCAACTTTACTTGTTTTAGAGAATAAAATCTATCAACAGGTAAATCGCTATCGTCAATCTCGTAATTTATCTCCCCTACTGTTAAATCGAGCAATTTCTCAACAGGCAAGATTACATAGCCAACGCATGGCTGCGGGTTTAGTTCCTTTTAGTCATCAAGATTTTGACAAAAGAGCGCAAACTATTGGCGTTTCGGTTCCCTATCAAGCGGTGGGGGAAAATCTGGCAGTTAATCAAGGTTATGATGACCCAGTAATGATGGCTGTGGATGGCTGGATTAAAAGTCAAGGTCATCGGGAAAATATGGAGGGAGATTTTGATAGTACTGGGATTGGAGTAGCGACGGATAATCAAGGGAAATTATACTTTACTCAAATATTTCTAAAACGTCAATCCGCTCCCGTTTCTACTAATCCTCTTAGCTACGATCTTATCGGGAATCAATCTTTTTTAATTACCCTCGAAGAGAACACTAATTATCAAGTTAATCGCTACCGAATTTCTCAAAATTTACCGCCCCTACGTCTCGATGCTCGCATTAGTCATGAAGCTCGCTTATTTAGTCAAAAAATGGCCAATAAACAGGCTCCTTTTAGTCATGATGGTTTCGAGGGAAGATTCAAGGCAGTACAAAGGATGATCCCTTTAGAAAAAATGGGCGAAAATTTGGCTTTTATGAAGGGATATCCTGACCCCGTTGCTGTTGCCGTTAAGGGGTGGATTAATAGCCCCGGCCATCAAAAAAATATGGTTGGTGATTATAATCTCACTGGTATCGGTATCGCTAAAAATAATGCTGGTGAATATTACTTTACACAACTTTTTGTTAAAAAGCGTTGACAAAATGACCATGATAATATTTAAATTTAATTATCAGTTTTTAACTATCAGCCTTTTCAGTTGTCAGTTATCAGATTTGAGTTTTCAGTGAACAGTCTTAAGTAAGGAGTATTAAATCGCATTAACAGTGCTGTCTTTTTACTGATAACTGATAACTGATAACTGATAACTGATAACTGAAAAAAGCTCTCCTATCTTCTAACTATATGAACTTAGATAATTTTCAAGTGTGCGATCAAGATTTAAGTGATGACCTATTATCCCGTTATCTAGGGGTTAATTCGATCGCTGTAGATACAGAAACTATGGGATTAATTCCAGGGCGCGATCGACTGTGTTTAATTCAACTCTGTGATCCCAGTGGTTTTGTCACCGCTATTCGCGTTTTTAGGGGGCAAACAGAGGCTCCTAATCTCAAAAAGGTCATGGAGGATGAGCGGATAGAAAAAGTCTTTCATTTCGCCCGTTTTGATGTGGCTCAACTGTCCCATACTTTTGCCATTGCCACTCAACCGATTTTCTGCACCAAAATCGCCAGTAAACTCGCTCGGACTTATACCAGCAGTCACGGTTTAAAAAGTCTCGTGCAGGAATTGGAAGGCATAGAATTAGACAAAACCGCTCAAAGTTCTGATTGGGGAAATGCCGCTAATCTTACTCCAAAACAACTGAGTTACGCGGCTAACGATGTGCGCTATTTACTGTCAGTGCGAGATAAATTAATTATGATGCTGCAAAGAGAAGAAAGATGGGAGTTAGCCCAAAAGTGCTTTAGTTGTATCCCCATTTTTACCGCTTTAGATTTACAGCAATATAAAGATATATTTGAGCATTAGTCAGCACAAGTTACAGTCTATTTAATAAGTAAATAGAAGAGAGATTTTGTCTTTGATCCCCCCTTAATCCCCCCTTGATAAGGGGGGTGCTGATCCGCCCTTAATCCCCCCTTAATAAGGGGGGTATCTGACAATTTTTAACACCCACCTACTTAGTATGATTGACTCCCAATCGAACTTTAAAAACCCAGTTATGGATGGTTTCTTCCCACTTCCCCACTTCCCCACTTCCCCACTTCCCACTTCCATCACTGTTTACTGATCACTGAAAATGCTCTCTAGGGCCAAAAGCTGCCAAGATCACAAAAAAGACCGCTATGATCGAAAATAGAAATCATCGTCATTGGTAGAGAATAGGTAAAAAATCTATGACATCTTATGCGGCCTCCTCTGCACGAGCCGAAATGAGCGAACTTCGGCGCCTAAAAACCCTACTACCTCCAGAATTACAAAGTTGGGTAACGGTAGAAGGTTCCACAGAGGTTAATCCCCCCCTGATCCGTTGTGAAGAAATTGGCAGAGATGAGGTAGAAATTCAGATAGATTTGGCAAAATGGGAAAATTTAGCCATCGATCAGCGTAATTTGCTCTTTTGGCATGAAGTCGCCAGGATTCAAAATGATAGTATTCCTCGGGAAGGCTGGGAAATGGCCGCCCTCGCTATTGGCTTAGGTGGTGCGGTGGGGGAATTATGGGTACAGGACGGGTTATTATTGCTTTTGGCTATGGGATTATGTGGGATTTCCGGTTATCGTCTCTGGCGCAAAAATAATGGCGATAAAATTCTCAAAGAAGCGATCGAAGCCGATGAAAAAGCGATCGCCTTGGCCACCCGTTTCGGTTATTCTCTCCCCAACGCCTACAAGAGCCTAGGCAGTGCCTTTAAAACCCTAATTGAACAAACGCCCAACCGTCGTCTGCGTAAGCGTTATGAGACCCGTTTAGATGCCCTGAGAAAGAGTGCAGCCAAAGCGAAAGCCCAAACCCAAGGCCGTCCGCCCCTAGGTGAGATTCGTTAGCCGATGATCACAGGTAATCTCTGACATTACCCATTGGTATTTGGGGAAAAGTGTAGTAAACATTTAAGTGGGTCATCAGGCCTTGTTCATCTATCAAACCATCTCTTTGTGTCGATGACTTCCCAAATTCCTGAAACACGTTTTCTGATCATTCCGATGGAGTATCCGGTTTTGCGGATGCCGGATCGCTTGACTGTCTTGGAAGCAGTACAGTTCAAGGATCTGTTTCACCATCTCATCGCCCAAACACCCACTCCCGAAAAAGTCATTCTTGATCTAAATGCCACTCAATTTATGGATAGTAGTGGTGTGGGTGCTTTAGTCCATAATCTCAAAGCGGCCAGGGCAGAAAATATCGAGTTAGTGCTGGCTAACGTCCATCCCCCAGTGATGGGGGTTTTATCGATTACGGGACTAGATCAATTATTCACTTTCCAAACCTCCCCCCTAGCAGCCCAAGAAAAGAGCTTTACTGCCAATGAAAACCATCTACCGGAAACCCATCCCTCGATTCGCAGTTGGTTAAAGCGCGGTCTTGACATTGTTGGTGGGATCGTGGGTTTATTAATCACGGGGGTTATTTTTGTCCCCATTGCTATCGCTATTAAGTTAGACAGTCCCGGTCCAATTTTTTTCAGTCAAACCCGCTGCGGTTGGTTGGGAAAGGAATTTAAAATTCTTAAGTTTCGTTCCATGTGTGTGGATGCAGAAGCACTCAAGGATAAAATCCCCAATCAAGCGGAGGGAGCTTTTTTTAAAAATAAAAATGATCCCCGGATTACCCGGGTAGGAAAATTTTTACGTCGCACCAGTTTAGACGAATTGCCCCAGTTTTGGAATGTGATCACCGGTGAAATGAGTCTTGTTGGCACTCGTCCTCCCACCCCCGATGAGGTGGAACGCTACGATGTTCCCCAATGGCAACGTTTAGATGTAAAACCCGGTATGACGGGAGAATGGCAGGTGAATGGTCGCTCTCGGGTGAGTAATTTTGAAGAGGTAATTCAACTAGATTTGCGCTATCAAGAAAATTGGAGTTTAGGCTACGATCTACAACTGATTTTTAAAACAATTTTGATTCTCTTTCAAAAAAACAGTGGTGCCTTCTGAAGTCTTAAATTCCCCTTCTTTCCCCCTCCAATTCCATCTACAAGTCCGGACGGAATTGGCAGCTTTAATCCCAGTCCTACAATGGTTTGAATCCCACGGCCGCTCTTTTCTACCCGACTCGGTGCTTTGGCAGTGTAAGGTGGCTTTAGCCGAAGGATTTACTAATGCTGTCCGTTACGCTCACCAACATTTACCACCAACTACACCCATCGATCTAGAATTAACTTTACAGTCCCATTCTCTAGAAATAAGAATATGGGATCACGGTCAACCTTTTGATCTGCAAGCAAAACTTGATTCTCTACAACAACATCCCGTCGCACCTTTGGAAATGGAAAGCGATCGAGGATTAATTTTTATGCGTTCTCTTACTGATACTTTACAATATATCCGCACTGGCGAAGGGAGAAATTGTTTAATTCTCCAGAAAAGTTTTTAAGTCAATTTATCCCCTGCTAGAAACTCTGTCCATGGCACAGGTTTCCAGACGAGAAAAAAGAATTATGCCACCACCCACACCCCACACAAGGGTGGGAAGATGTCCAGAGGGTGCTTTGAGAGAGAAAGTAATTTGATCGTAGTATAACCACTTGTTATTAACTCGCCAACCGACTTTTGACCCGAAAGCGTTCCATTTTTGTTGATCATAATTGCTGCTTCCTCCCAAACTTTCATAGATTCTTTTCTGAACAGATAGACCAAATTTTCCCTGACTATATTGTAACCAGAGTTGATTGATAGTGGCTAAATCTTCACAGGGAAAGTTATCTATGTCTTCTATCTTAAGATATTTTTCTTTAGTTCGATCGGCAACTTTTAAGAAGAGATTAGCCGTTTCTTGATCTGCCTCTTGCCATTTTTCTTGCGCTAAGAAATCCCGTAGGTTAGTGTAATCAATTTCCTTGGCACTTTTGAGGTTAATTTCCTCCCTGGTGGCGGCTGGAAAAACTGGCAAAACCGTTTCTTGAATTGTATTCTGTGATCGGGGTTTTGGCGGAATCACGAAGGCTAATTTTACTGCTAACTCTTGCAGGACTTCCCCGGCTGATTGATAACGTTTTTTGGTGCCAAATTCAATTAATTTATCTAAAATTTTACCTAATTCAACACTAACAGGATTATTAAAGAGGTGCTGTCTCCATACCCATTCATGTTCACTCACATCGAATAATTCAAAGGGAGATATTCCCGTTAATAAATAGATACAAGTGACTCCCAAACTATATAAATCACTGCTATTAATTGCTTTACCATTGCCTTGTTCTGGTGCGATATATCCCGGCGAACCGATCACTGTTCCTGTTAGGGAAAGATTAGCAATAGTCATAAATTTAGAGGCACCGAAATCAACTAAAATTATTTTATTATCGCTGCGTCTCCTAATTATATTAGCTGGTTTAATATCTCGATGAATGACTCTTTTAGCATGGATAAAATCAAGAACTGGCAAAATTTCTAATAAAAGATGTTTAATCTTTTCTTCATTGAAAACTCCCTCGCTTTGTAATTCTTGTTCTAGATTTTCTCCCTCAATATATTCTTGAACAAGATATTGTCGCCCATCATTGCTGGTAAAATAGGCATAGAGAGAGGGAATTTGTGGGTGTTGACCGAGATTATCTAAACTAATCGCTTCTTCTTTAAATAATTCCGCCGCTTTCTTGAGAGCATTACTGCCTTGAGCGCTAGGAAAAAATTGTTTAATCACACAATAGGGTTGAGAAGGTTTATCCTCATCAATTGCTTGAAAAGTTTTACCGAAACCTCCTTGACCAATTAATTTTATGGCACGATAACGATCTTTTAGTAATAATTGAAAGCAACATTTTTGACAGAATTTATCTGTAGGATCATTGTTATATAGACAATCGGGATTAAGACATAAACTCATGGCTTGTTTAAACAGGGATAGGGAAGATGTTTCAGTGAGCAGTAAACTGATAACTGATAACTGATAACTGATAACTGATAACTGATAACTGATAGCTAAATCGAGGTTTCTTCCTCTAGCCAAATTTCTGGCTGTTGATTTAATAAAAGCTGGGCTGCCTCTAACATATCATCAACAATATCCCGCAAATCTTTCTTATTATCGATATAAGCTTTTAACGCCTCCATCGGATCTAATTGATTACCCACCCCTAATTCTGGTAAACGGGGACGGGTTAATTGACTAATTAACTCGGCACGAATACTATAGCTATGGGCAGGTTTTAACGCCTCGTCAAGCTGATTGGTGTTGATTAGTTCTAATTGTTCACTGCGAATTTTATAAACTAAGCGGATAACTGCTTCCTGAATATCGTGTTTTTTGAGAGCTTTCAGCAATTCTTTTTGGGGGTTTTCTGCCTCAGAAACATCCACTTCGATGGAACGGAAAGGACGCACGGGTAAAGGACAAAATTCCCATTTAACCTCTCCTTTAGCCACTTCTATTAAAACATAGCCTTTATCTTCTTTTTCCTCGCTAAAATCCACTCGATCGATGCTCCCCGGATAGACAATGGGCGGATCATTGCTAGGATTAAGATTTTGATGTTTGTGAACATGACCGAGGGCAACGTACTCGAATTGTGGACGATTTAGCAGGGATAAAGGTACGGTAAAACCTTTACCAACCGCTAAAAATCTTTCTGCTCCTAAACTAGCTCGATCGGCCATTAAATGGGCTAATAAAACTGTTGGTAAACTTGTATCTAATTGGCGAATTTCTCCTTCTAAAACTGGTTCCAAACGGTTAATTAATAATTCATTTACTCCACTCAAGGATAAACCCTCGGTTTCGGGACGGGTTAAGAGGGTGGCGCGGGTTAACCAGGGTAAAGTAATGACTTGGATATCGCCGTTGCGGGTGGTGATGCGATGGGTGGTCAAGCGATCGCCAACAATAAACCCCGGCACCGCTAGGGTACGATAGATGGAGAGACTGACACCGCCATTACCCTGAGAATGTTGATCGTGATTACCCACTAATAACACCGTCGGGATATTAGCATCGGCAAGACGACGGAATTGACTGGCAAAAGCTTCGTGAACAAAAGGAGGAGGAGTGGCATCGGGAAAGGCATCTCCCCCAAAAAGAACTAGATCCACAGGGGAGGCAATAGCCCGATCGATACAGAGGCTTAAACTGCCCATAAAATCTTCTAAACGCGTGTTTAATCCCGTTTTTGGATTTAAACGTCCATGGGAAAAACCGCTCCCCATGTGAATATCCGATAAGTGCAGTATTTTAATCATAGTAAAGGAAAAACAGGCGTAATTAAGTACACCTGTTCAGGATTATTTTCCTAATTTTTTATCGCCATCTTGACGACGGCGATCGCGCCATTCTGTAGTCGTCAGGTAGAGAATGCCACCACTGACGACAACGAGGAGAATTAAGGCGACTAGAAAGAGAGTGTTGAGAATCAAAGATGTTTCCATGGTATCTATAGATTACCTAGAAACCGTTACGACCCCAAACCACCATGGCGATCGACCAAGTGAACAGGGCGAGAATGCTAACCCAACCAAGTGTCAAAATATCCATAATTGCCTTTGTTAAACGAATTACCTAGGAGTTGACACTCTCCGCCCTAAAAGTGCGGAGATTCTTGGGCTGAATCTTGCCGCTACTAGCAAAGCTAATTTTGGTCTTACAGTTTCATGTCTAGTCCGACTACACCTACAAGGTAAGCACTCTTAAAGACTACTCCCCAAGCGTAAATTTCTGTGTGTCCCACAGTATTTAATTGTTTTTCGCTCTTACCATGTGGACTTACGATGAAAGCTTTTGTACCAGTGATGGTTAGAGATTTAGGGATTACGGAGTGTCGCTTGTTTCCTGCGTTCCCAAAGTCAACGACTCAATTTAATGCTAACATAAAGTCGCCCTAAAGGGCGAGGTTTTCAACCCGAATTTTCGATAATACTCCATCAGTGACTCCGTTTTAGAGAGGCGATCGTGCAAATTACGCTCAAGGAAAGAATCGAATCCATACAGGTGGGGAGTATCTCGGCTCTGGCTTTCCTGGTTCCCTATCTGCTATTTTTAACTGTTGATCGACTATTGTTAGGGGAATCCCTCACAGTAATTGGCGCTTTTGTCAAGATATCCGGGGCGATAATGAGCGGATTTCTCTTCGGTGTCACCTATCGTTATGTCGTCCGTAACGATGATAATCCCCATCTCAAAGATGGTACAGTAGCAGCTTTTGCCCTAGTCCGCGGCCTAGTTCCCCTACAATTATCCACAGACTTGATCGCTGACAGTGGGCAATTAAGTCTCTTTCTGGGAGAGAGCTTTATCTGTTTTTTATCCTGTCGTCTGCTCTTAGGGTTGACTAAGCTGCGTCAATAACCGATCATCTTTTTGGCTATCGGGAGTCAGGAGTCGGGAGTCAGGAGTCGGTCGTCAGGAGATAGGAGTCAGGAGATAGGAGACAGGAGACAGGAGATTATTTTATTTATTCTTACCACTTCCCCACACGCCATTTCCCCATTTCCCCATTTCCCCACACCCCACACCCCACACCCCACACCCCACACCCCACTTCCCCACTTCCCCACTTCCCCACACCCCACACCCCACACCCCACACCCTATGGCTATTTGTATTCCCGTTAATTTACCCGATCGCTCCTATAATATTCTGATCGAGAAGGACAGTTTAGCTAATCTCGGTGGAGAAATGAGCCAGTTAAACTTAGGTAAAAAGGTTTTATTGGTTTCTAATCCCGAAATTTTTGACTATTACGGGCAAATAGCCGTTAATTCTCTAGAAAAAGCGGGATTTGTCGTTTTTACTCATCTGATCCCCGCCGGCGAAAATTATAAAACCCTCGATGCGATCGCCCAAGTTTATGATACCGCCCTCGCTCACCGGCTGGAACGTTCCTCGACTATGGTTGCCCTCGGTGGTGGTGTGATCGGGGATATGACGGGATTTGCGGCAGCCACATGGTTACGGGGTGTTAATTTTGTCCAGGTTCCCACCACCCTGTTAGCGATGGTGGATGCTTCCATCGGGGGTAAAACTGGTGTTAATCATCCCCAGGGCAAAAATCTGATCGGGGCGTTTTATCAACCGAAATTAGTTCTGATCGATCCTGACGTGCTTAAAACTCTACCCGTGCGAGAATTTCGGGCAGGAATGGCAGAAGTGATTAAATACGGTGTAATTTGGGATGCTGAGTTATTTCAACAGTTAGAAGACTCGGACAATTTAGCTAGTTTTTCTCAGATCGATGGCGAGCTATTGCAAACAATTATTACAAAGTCTTGCCAAGCTAAAGCAGATGTGGTAAGCAAAGACGAAAAAGAAGCGGGTTTGCGGGCGATCTTAAACTATGGTCACACGATCGCCCACGGCATTGAAAGTTTAACGGGATATACTAGCGTTAACCACGGGGAAGCGGTGGCCCTGGGGATGGTGGCGGCAGGAGCGATCGCTGTTAAACTGGGAATGTGGACCGCCGGGGAAAATCAACGTCAAACCGATCTAATCGAAAAAGCCGCCTTAGAAACCCGTATTCCGCCTTTAAATGCCGATGAGATGGTCAATGCTCTCACTGCCGATAAAAAGGTTAAAGATGGCCAAGTTAGATTTATTTTACCAACGGCGATCGGCCAAGTCACCATTAGCGATCGAGTCACCCCCACCCTGGTGCGTGAGGTGTTATCACCAACCGAATCCGGGCAGTAAACGCTTTTTCAATTGTTGCATCGCTTGTTCCGTAACATCCCGGTATTTTAAATCTCCCACGAGAATACGTCCCATCAGTTGACCGGCGATCGGACGTTTAACGGCGACATTGTAGGCGATTTGGGTAAATTGATAGAATAAACCAGCCAATTTGGCCGCTAAAGCCATATCTTCACCCCATTCTTCCCGAATTATCCGACTATAGCTCGCTAAAGCCTGATTATCTCCGGCTAAAGCTCGCTCAATCGCCTCGGCTGCCTTAACTCCCGTCAAAATTGCCGGACGGATACCCTCACCGATGAGAGGATCGAGAATCCCCGCCGCTTCTCCTGTAATTAGGGCATTTTGGGCGTGTAGCGGTTGATTTCCGTTCCAAAAAGCTAAAGCATACTCACTATAGTGATAATCCTCTAAATTCCAGCCCTTTTGACGGGCATAATTTAACAGTTGTTTTTTTAGCTCCTCGGATTTGATGCTGCCCTTAAAACAAGCACCGCTAATTGTGTAACCATTAGACTTGGGAAAAGCCCAGATATAACCATTTTTTAGGGAACCAAAATCAAAAAAAGCTTTTTGGGGTGGAATAGTCGCTTCTGCGTTAGTAATTTCCAGAGTAGCCCCGATCGCTTCGTTTTTCGCTGGTAATCCCAACCAGCGACTGGTATTACCCTTAACACCATCGGCAGCAATCAGATATTTACCTGAAAATGTTCCCTGGGATGTGGTAACTTGCCAGTGATCTTGGACGAATTTGATCTGGGTAACTTCGCTGTTATCTTGGATAGTTGCCCCGACTGCGATCGCCTGTTGACCTAAAAAATCATCGAAACGATCCCTTTGTACCATCCACATCGGTTCTAGCATATTTAACTTAGTGGTGACGGTATCCCCCTGTTTCCAAGTAAACTGTACTTCCGTGACGGTATTCTCGATCACGGGAGTAAAGTCAAAATCAAACCATTGCTTAATTGCTGGGGATACCCCCCCACCACAGGGTTTATAACGGGGTAATTTCGCTTTATCGAGGATCAGGATCGATCGTCCCTTTTTAGCTAGATGATAACCCGCCGTCGCTCCTGCTGGTCCCGCACCGATGATAATACAGTCAAACATTTGTACTAATTGAAGTCGTTGAACAAATTTATAGACAATTTACGCTATTTTGGGCAACTTGTGTTGAGTCTGGTTTCTTGTCCCTTCTTCAGTCGGTTGAGCTTGCCTCTCTATTTTCTAGCTGATTTATCCCCCAATTTCCCAGAGAGCCTAATCTCTGGCTTTTTTAGCTAATTGATCAATTAAGTAGCTGGTTATAATTAAATTAAAAATGGATTTTAGGTTCGATACCCCCTTGATAAGGGGGGTGTCTGATAATTTTTAACGCCTACCTACTTATCTTCACCGGATCAATCGTATAATCAAAAAAACTATAACGGCTCGATTATATCATGAAAATTGTTTCTATTAAAATAAAAAACTATCGTATGTTTAAAAATATACACATAAGAGATATTCCCCCTTTTTGTGTGATTATTGGAGCTAACGGCACGGGAAAATCTACTCTATTTGATATTTTTGGGTTTCTGCGAGATGCCCTCAAAAACAACATTCGCCAAGCTTTACAAATTCGCGGCGGTTATAGAGAAATTATCACTAGAGGTCAAGAACAGGAAAATATTGAAATCGAGCTGCAATTTCGCATGAAAATCTTAGATACAGAACGTCTGGTTACTTATATACTTATAATTGGACAAAACAATAATCGCCCCGTTATCAAACGCGAAATACTTCGCTATAAAAGGGGTGAACACGGTAAACCTTTTCATTTTTTAGATTTTCAACTTGGCCAAGGATATGCTATCACCAACGAAGAAGATTTTAGTAAACCGGATAAAGAACTCGATCGAGAAGAACAACAGCTAGAATCTAACGACATACTAGCAATCAAAGGATTAGGACAATTTCAACGTTTTAAAGCCGCTACAGCCTTTCGTTCTCTGATTGAAAATTGGCACGTTTCTGACTTTCATATTAGCGAAGCTAGAGGAAGTCAAGAAATATCTTATGCTGAACACTTATCCACCACCGGCGACAATATAGCTACAGTCGCTCAATATATTTATCAACAATATCCCAAAATTTTTCAGCAAATTCTCGAAAAAATGAAACAACGAGTTCCGGGTATTTCCTCTGTGGAAGCCAAAGAAACCGAAGACGGTCGCTTGATTTTACGTTTTCAAGATCAGGCCTTTAAAGACCCTTTTATCGATCGCTATGTTTCTGACGGGACTATGAAAATGTTCGCTTATTTAATATTACTATTCGATCCCAATCCTCATCCCCTACTCTGTGTCGAAGAACCAGAAAACCAACTTTATCCTACTTTATTAAAAGAACTAGCCGAAGAATTCGCCCACTATAGCGATCGGGGGGGTCAGGTATTTGTTTCTAGCCACTCCCCCGATTTTATCAACGCGGTTCCACTAGCTAGTATTTTCTGGCTAATTAAATCCCAAGGTATCACCCAAATCCATAGGGCTGCCGATAGCGAAATCCTCAAAAACTTAGTAGCGGAAGGCGATTTACCCGGCTATCTTTGGAATCAAGGCTGGTTTGAAGGAGTAGCACCCTAATGAACTATGATATCGTATTTTTGCTAGAAGAGTCATCTATAGAAAATGTGTTAGACGAACTTTTGCCTAAGCTTATTCCCCCAGAAATAAGCTATATATGTATCAGTCATCAAGGTAAACAAGACCTAGCCAAATCTATTCCTATAAAACTCAAAGCTTTCAATAAATCTAGTCCCAATACCAAATTTATCATTGTCCATGATCAGGACTCCCACGATTGTCAAGAACTCAAAAAAGAACTAGGGAAAATTTGTCAAAATGCCAGTGATGCTCAAGTCTTAATTCGGATTATTTGCCATGAATTAGAATCTTGGTTTCTGGGAGATTTAGCAGCGGTGGCCAAGGCGTATAATTTAAATAGTCTCAGCCAAAAACAAAATAAAAGTAAATACAGAGAACCAGACCTGCTTAACTCGGCCAAACAAGAATTAAAAAAGCTAGTGAAAGAGTATTATGCAGGAACCCATTCTAAACAGATTGCCCCCCATCTTTCCCTAACTGAAAATAAATCCCGTAGTTTTCAAACTTTTATCCAAGGTATCAAAAATGTTGTGGAAATGATACAACGCCCCCATCCGAACCCGAACTAAAATAGACCTCGACCTAATCTAATTAAAAGCCTGTAAACTCCTAACCAGGGTGATAATTTCTATCGATAAGATTTTTGCGCCCAAAAATATTCCCCCCGGCAGAACCGAGGGGAAAGTGGCAAAAAAACTGCTAGATTAGCAGTTTAAGGCTAAGTCTTGGGATTCTTTTTTCAAGAGATTAACGAGGGTTTCATCCCCATTCTCTTGAGCGATTTGTAAACGACGTTCCAGACGAAGACGAATATTGTTCAGATGGATGCTAGAAAGGGTTTCCTCTTGGACAACAACAGGGGGTTTGACAACGGGCAACGGACAAGTGCTTGGGATGACTTGCCCGGTAAGATGAGGACGGGTGCTGTAGGCAACTCCACGATACTGACGATGCAGTTTCGGCTCTAATTGGAGCATATGGCGAGGATAATGGTGATTCCAGTCTTGACCTCGGTATTTACCCCCGATATCTCCGGTCTTCATCTCCAAGGGGAGAGAATCCCTTTCGTACTTAACTCCTCGATAGGCTAACGTCATATCACCGACTCCCTGCAATGCTTTAAAGTGACTTTAATCTCTCTTGTCGTCTCTATTTAGGGACAACAAGTTAGAAGATTTTATTTCTTATTCTGTATCTATTTTTACATTTTGTTAAGGAAATTGAAAAAACTTTATAAAAATTTAATATTTTCTAGCTGGCTATAGTATCCTTTTCCGGCTGGGTTTGGTCGCCCACCAAAGGAGCCTCTAGGGGTTTGAGGATTAATTTTGGTTGCTCGTCCTCATTGATGAGACGAATTTGAATTTGCGGGCCGGAGGCGGCTAAACGAACCACCATACCATCAACGACGACGGTTTTCTCGACCGGTTTGCCATTGAGAAACGTCCCATTTGCCCCTAAATTTTCCAATTCCCAATCATCGTGATCATTATTATGGCGGATTTCTAAGTGCCGCCTCGAAACCACAGCACTATAGAGAACTACATGATTATCCAGCGCCCTGCCGATGAGAATGGTTGATTGATCATTGTCAAACTGCCAATGTTGTAGGGGCGTGGACTGGCTGGGGTGTAAAAGAGTTAAAGTGATCACGGTGACTATTGGCGGCAAGATAGAGGCGGTGGACAGGGTAAATTTTATTTGTTGTCAAGATTCATTCTTGCCATTAATACTAAATCCGTTGAGTATAGGCTACATATCAGGACGGGCAAAAGGCAAGAGGCAAGAGGCAAAAGGGGGAATAAATAATCAGTTTTTAATAACCGGATTTAGGATAAGTCTTTAATCCTAGCAATGAATATCTCTAGTTAATTGACTAAGCCTTTTCTTTCTATTGTCTCACACTTTCCCGTTCCCTCAGAACCGACCTCCCCCAGAAAATCTAGCCCCTTCGCCCTAGTATTAATAAAACTGATGGGGTATGATTTCCACATTTTGAGCAATTTTTAACCTCTTCAGGGATAAGATAGTGCTGGTGTCACCTAAACATTGATCTATGAGCGGCTTTATTATCAAAATAATCTTGATATCGGCTTTGATTTCCCTGGGAATTAAATATCTTGCCCCTTTATTATCGATCGCTCCCAGTCCTCTTAACACTTTAATTCTGGTTTTTACTCCTTTTCTGCTCACGGTTTTTGCCCTCTGGAGACGGACAATAACTGATTAGGAATTTTTCTCCTTACTCATCATGACTTTTGGCAGCAGCCTCGGTTTAGTCCTGTTAGTCTTTTGTCTGTTGATTCTCTGGCAGATTCGACAGATTCTTTTATTATTATTGATGGCGATTCTTCTGGCTCAGATTTTAAATTTGGCTGTGACTTGGTGGCAGCGTCATCACCTCAAGCGTTCCTCCGCCCTAATTATCACTCTTTTTGGCTTTTTTATTGGTATTATCGGTATTTTTGTGGGGATTATACCCGCTTTAGTCCAACAATTTCGCCAATTATTTAGTTTACTTCCCCAAGCTATAGAAAGACTCTGGGGACAAGTCCATAGTCTTGAGGATTATCTCGATCCTAGTCTGGCCACTGTCTTCCCAGACTTTAAAACGCTGCTGGCTCAATTACAACCCCTGATTAACCAAATTGCTGGCCGGGGTTTAAGCATTTTTTACGGTACTTTCGGCATTATCCTCAGCTTACTGCTAATTATTGCCCTGAGCTTGATGATTCTCGCCGATCCTGCCGCTTACCACCGTTGTTTTCTGCGTTTATTTCCCGCTTTCTACCGTCCTAGAGTACGATCGATCCTAGAACAGTGCGATCGAGATTTAAAAGCTTGGCTGAAAGGGATTTTCTGTCATATGTTGATTATGACCTTGGGCAGTTGCTTGGGTCTATCCCTGATTGGCATTCCCCTCGCTTTTTCCCAATCTATTCTGGCAGGATTTCTCACCTTTATCCCCAACCTCGGGCCGGTTCTAAGCACGATTTTACCCTTTTCTATCGCCCTTCTGGAAGCTCCCTGGCAACCCTGGGCGGTTTTACTACTCTACAGCAGTATTTATCTGTTCATTCAATATTTCGACCATCATTCACCGCTGCCCATTTTAACAGTGCGATCGCTCAAGCTCTTACCCGCTTTTACCCTGTTGGCCCAGTTGTTTTTTGCCTCGATTTTTGGCTTTTTAGGGCTATTTCTGGCGGTCCCCCTGACGCTTATCGCTCGCATTTGGCTCAAGGAAGCTTTGATCGAGGATATTCTCAATCATTGGCGGACTGGGAATAAAAAATCTTAAACTGGGGATCTAGGATTCGAACCTAGGAAATGGCGGGACCAAAACCCGCTGCCTTACCGCTTGGCTAATCCCCATTGGACAGACCTTTTTAATATTAGCATTTATCTCCCCGGTTTTGTCAAGAAGTTGATAAAAATTTTTTACTTCGGGTTTGCGGCAAAAAGTTTTTCGTGGGGTTTCGGGTGTGGGGTTTGGGGTGTGGGGTTTGGGGTAGGGTTGATTCATGAATCAACCCTACTATGAATCAACCCTAGGGTTTGGGGTATAAGGAGAAAAATCTATGGATAATAGCGAACAAAACTGGTACATTGTCCAGGAAAATACGGGAATTTGTCAGATTATAGCCCTAGAAAACGGAAAAACCCCAGTTAATGGTCAATACTGGGGTCCTTTTGCCGAGCGGGGAGAAGCGATCGCCCGTCGGGTGGGTTTAATTCGAGCGGGCAAATGTCAACCTATTGTTTAGCGGTATTGGTGGGCGTTTTCTTGCCTTCAGTGATTTCTTTTTCCAAGATTTCAAAACCCTTCTTGAATTGAGGATCCTGGAAGGTTCCCACACGATCCCGTTCCTGTTGAAGATTTTTGCGATCTTCCTCGCTCAGTTCCGACTCCACATCCGGATGAATACCATCTTTATTGATGTCGCGTCCTTTGGGGGTAAGATACTTGGCAATTGTCACCGCTAATCCCGAACCGTCACTGAGATTGCGTACCGATTGCACTAATCCCTTACCAAAGGTTTTCGTACCGACAATAACCGCCCGATCATGATCCTGTAAAGCTCCAGAGAGAATTTCACTGGCACTGGCGGAACCACCATCGACGAGAACAACCAGCGGTTTATTAGTCAAAGCTTGATTGTTGGCCCGTTGACGTTCCGTCACCCCTTTGCGATCGACCGTAGAGACAATTAAACCATCGGGTATCCACATCCGAGCGATTTCGATGCTGGCGTAGAGTAAACCGCCGGGGTTAGAACGCAGATCGAGAATATAACCCTTCACCTCTTCGGCTTCCAATTCGCGAATCGCTTGACTCATATCGCCACTAGCTTGGGCGCTAAATTGATTAAGACGGATATAACCGATTTTACCGATCGGGGTGTTTTCCGTGTGGGCGCGCACCGGGTGAATTTCAATTTTGGCCCGGGTAAGAGTCAATTCTTTCTTCTCCTCACCCCGTTGAATCGTGATCTTAACGCTTGTCCCCACTTTGCCGCGGATCATGCTCACCGCTTGATCGAGTTCCATGCCTTCGGTAGATTTACCATCGATAGCGATAATCACATCTTTGGGCAGCACACCAGCTTTAGAAGCGGGAGTATCTTCAATAGGTGAAACCACGACTAACTGCTTGGTTTTCTCATCTTTGGTCAGTTGAATCCCTACCCCAGTCAATTCTCCCGATGTATCGATCTTCATATTGTTAAACTCTTTGGGATCCATAAAACGGGTATAGGGATCATTGAGAGTTTTCAACATCTCGCGGATAGCGGTGTATGCTTCCTCTTGATTTTTGTAGGAACGATTTAAATACTGATTGCGGATGGCGTTCCAGTCCGATTGATTAAAAGTGCCATCTAAATAAGTGCGGTTGATGATCTGCCAAACCTCATCAACGGTTTCCTTGGGACTTTCCTGAAAAAAAGCTTGACTTTGGGAGAGTCGGAATCCCGCCCCCGTGACGGCGACGGTAGACAGGACCACTGCTGTAGCACCGAGAACAAGTCCGCGTTTGTTGATAACCATAGGTAATTTTCGGATAAATTAGGCTGTTCTTGCCAGAACGCTCTTTCTGGCTGACCGTCGAAATATCTTGGCAAAAAGGAGCGTTTAGGTTTACTGGAGACAGACAAAAGAACGCCTGTAGACTACTACTGTTATAACATTTATTATCTCTTTCTTTGTCAAACTGATTACTTGAGTAGCGATCGAGTTGCCAGCAGCCCACCTCGCGACCTAAGATAACAGCAAAACTGCCCCAGATTTTCCCTATGAGCGATCAAATCCTTTCATCCCTCTCCCTGGAACAAAAACGACAAAACCTGCGCCACCAAAGGCGATCAAAGGTGTGGCAAGCCCTAGGTCGCTTTCTGGTGGTTAGTGGTTTAGCGACGGGATTAGCTTGGGGGATGACTTCACCCTATTGGACAATTAGCAAGGCCGGACAGGTGGAAATCGCAGGCACGGAATTAATGTCACCCGAGTCGATTCGTGCTTGGCTAAAATTAAGCTATCCTCTGTCTCTCTGGGAATTACCCACCCATCAATTACGAGAAAAATTAGCGGCTATTCCCGCTATTGCCGACGTTAAGATCGAGCGGCAATTATTACCCCCGAAAGTGATTGTTTCTATTCAAGAAAGAAAACCTGTTGCCCGTTGGCGTTCCCATCAACAGCAAGGCTTTTTAGATGCCTCCGGAACGATAATTCCTCAAAACTATTATGGTCGAACTCTGCCCAAAACCCAATTACCTAGCCTAGAAGTGCTTGGTTACGACCGACAATATCAACAACAGTGGCAAAAAATTTATCCCTTAATTGATAACTTATCAATTAAAGTTACCGCCATCGATTGGCGCAACCCTAGTAATCTTGTACTAAAAACCCAACTGGGACAGGTCTATTTAGGTTTTTATAAAGATAGATTGCCCGAAAAATTAACCGCTCTCGTACAATCGCGGCCATTGTCATCCAAGATACCTCTGGCGCGAATTCTCTACATTGACCTGAGCAATCCCGATGCTCCCACTGTACAATTAAAACCGCAGCCAGCCCCTATGGTTGCCAAAGTAACGGCAACTCCTAGGGATTAACTGGAATTGATCAGCAAATAACCGCAATTATTCCCTTTAGGTATTGCCAAAAACCCCAAATTATGATTTTCTGAACCAGAAACTGATAATGTAGATACTGGAACCGACATAATATTAGTGATAGTGTTAACATTGCATCTCTGATTCATCAAACCAATAACAGAAGCTTGTACTAAGAGTGTTCCAATTCCAATGACATCGATTAATGAAATCGTTCCCACCTATCCCAATCTGAACAGTAACGATTATGCCAGTTCAGCTATGAGCGAAGATAATCATTACTCTCAGAATAATGCTGGAGTATTATTTACTCGCCCCCATGAATCACAGATGACACCCCGAGAAGAAAGTCGTAGTAATCGCATCGTGCCAAGTAATGTCGCCAAGATCAAGGTGATCGGGGTCGGCGGTGGGGGCTGTAACGCCGTTAACCGCATGATCGCCAGTGGCGTGACTGGAATCGAATTTTGGGCAATTAACACCGACGCCCAAGCCCTGGCCCACTCCTCCGCCCCCCAGAGGTTACAAATCGGGACAAAATTAACCCGTGGCCTAGGGGCGGGGGGCAATCCGGCGATCGGACAGAAAGCGGCGGAAGAATCTCGGGATGAAATCGCCCAAGCATTGGAAGGAACCGATCTAGTCTTTATTACCGCCGGCATGGGCGGCGGCACGGGAACGGGGGCCGCTCCAATTGTGGCCGAAATTGCCAAAGAAATCGGCTGTTTGACCGTGGGAGTTGTGACTCGTCCCTTTACCTTCGAGGGTCGTCGTCGCACTAATCAGGCCGATGAGGGGGTGGGCGGTTTACAAAGTCGGGTCGATACCCTGATTATTATCCCCAATAACCAGTTATTACAGGTAATACCCGCCGACACTCCCCTACAGGAGGCTTTTCGGGTCGCTGATGATGTGCTGCGGCAAGGGGTACAGGGTATCTCGGATATTATCACTATCCCCGGTCTGGTAAATGTGGATTTCGCCGATGTGCGGGCAGTGATGGCCGATGCGGGTTCGGCCCTAATGGGCATCGGCATCGGTTCGGGAAAATCTCGGGCTAAGGAAGGCGCGATCGCGGCTATATCCTCACCGTTACTGGAATCCTCGATCGAAGGGGCGAAAGGCGTAGTCTTTAACATCACCGGCGGTCAAGATCTAACCCTACACGAAGTCAATGCCGCCGCCGAAATTATCTATGAAGTGGTGGATCCCAACGCTAATATCATCTTTGGGGCAGTAATTGACGAGAAAATGCAGGGAGAAGTCAGAATTACCGTCATTGCCACCGGTTTTTCCGGGGAATCCCCCTCTCGTTCCACCGGTAGCAAGGTGGTGATCAATACCCCCGCACCCAGTCCAGCAGCCACTCCCGAACCACCAAAACCGGCGGGATTAGATATCCCCGAATTCTTGCAACGTCGTCGTCCTTTTGATCGCTAACCGCCTATGACTGCCATTGCCCTCACCATCGCCGGTTCCGATAGTGGTGGCGGCGCGGGAATTCAAGCTGATTTGAAAACCTTCGCCTTCCATCGAGTTCACGGCACCAGCGCCCTTACCTGCGTTACCGCCCAAAATACCCTAGGGGTCGAGCGCGTCGAGTCCCTAAGTCCAGAAATGGTCACGGCCCAAATCGATGCCGTGGTCAGGGATATGTCTGTGTCAGCGGTCAAGACGGGAATGCTGTTCAGCAGCGAGATTATCGAAGCAGTGGCCGAGGCGATCGAGCGCTGGCGTTTAATCAGTTTAGTGGTGGATCCGGTTATGGTTTCGCGGGTAGGAGCCAAATTAATTGATGATCGGGCTGTAGATAGTCTTTTGGATAGTTTAATTCCTCTGGCTTCGATTATTACCCCCAATCGTTACGAAGCACAGCTTTTAAGTGGCATTGAGATCAATGATTTTGAGACGATGAAAGCGGCCGCCGAAATTATTTTCCAGAAGTCGGCCACACCAGTATTAGTGAAAGGAGGAGGGATGAAAGGCCGGCTGCGTGGGGTTGATCTCTGCTTTGATGGGGAGGAATGGGAAACTTTTAAGACCAGAAGCGTCGAAACCAATAATACTCACGGGACTGGTTGTACCCTATCGGCTGCGATCGCTGCTAACCTCGCTTTGGGGGATGACCTGAAAATAGCGGTGAAAAAAGCCAAGGATTACGTTACTAACGCCCTTGAGCATTCCCTCGCTATCGGTCGCGGAACCGGTCCAGTGGGTCATTTTTACCGCTTAAAAGCCCTAAATTAGTCAATTCATGACCACTACGCCGCGTACTTCCCCCCAAATACCCCAGAGTTGCACTGGTCGCCCCTCGGTTCCCCTCTCGGTCTATCGGGAATTAGTTAAAGAATTGTAAGCCACCCAGGCACGGGTTGAGTCTCTAGAAGCACAAAACCAGCAACTTGTCAAGAGTAATCGGCAATTACGTCAGGAAATCGAGGGCGTTGTCAGATCAGAAGAGGAAAGATGCAATGCTCCGGTGCTGATTCGGAGCATCTTTCAATTTGACAAGGCCGATTGTAGGGCTAATTCATGAATTAGCCCTACAATCGGCGTAGGGCTAATTCCACTGCTAAATCGAGCGACCCCTTCGACCCCTTCGGCCTGGCTCAGGGCAAGCTGGCTCAGGGCAAGTCTTGTTCCCGACTTAAGCCCAACTATCGGCACTATTCGTTCATTAAACACTAATTGTCAAGATGCAATGCAATCCTTGCTATCAAAGTAATTTGGCGTTGCTGATTTGAGATATGAATCTTCTTTTGTGGGATTTTTAAAACCTAGACCTAAACTAACTTTTGGATGGGTGCAAGATTGTCATTCATACCTTGATTCAGCAACGCCAAGTCCTGTAGGGGCGAAGCATTCGGGTATAACCCATCGCTGAAACCGTAGATTTTCTATCCGAATGCTTCGCCCTTACTTTTTCAGCAAGTCCTAACCAATTCAGATAAAGGTTCAGGACCTACCCATCTACCTTGTTTCCAGATTTCCTCATCCTCTACCGGTAACGCATCGGGATCGGAACGGGCAGCTTGATCTATTTCCTCTTCGGTCATCTTGTTGAGACGTTCCCTCTCTTTTAGTTTTTCCGTGCCGGACTCGATGACGATTTTCTCTTGGCTACCGTCCTTTAAGAAAACTGTAATAGGCTTTTCGTTCACGCTCATTTGCCCTCCTAGCACTAATTAATCGACACGATTTGCCTCTTAAGGTATATACAAGGCAATAGACCTGTTTTTCAAGTTCTCCAAACGCTATCGTCCGTTTTTCGCCATAATCTCTACGATTCTGTTGCCCCTAAGCTTTCTGTTCCTGTTTAGATTTATGTAGGGGATCCATATAAATCTCTAAGCGCTTAAATACCACAGAGGAAAGGGTAGTTAAAACCAAATAAACTAAAGCAACGGCGATATAAATCTCGAAAGCTTTATAGGTAGTGGCTACCATTAATTGACCTTGCCGGAATAATTCTTCAAAACCGATTACTGCCGCTAAACTGGTATCTTTAATTAGGGTAATAAATTCATTCCCCAAGGGTGGCAACATTCGGCGAAAAGCTTGGGGAAAAATCACCTCGCGCATGGTTTGCACCGGGGACATTCCTAGACTAGAACAAGCTTCCCATTGACCATTATCGATCGATTGAATACCGCCGCGCATAATTTCAGCTAAATAGGCCGCCACATTTAAACTTAGGGCAAATAGGGCCGCTGGTAAACGATCTAAGTCGATATTTAAGCCAATTTCTCGGAACAATCCGGGCAAACCAAAATAGATCAAGAATAATTGCACCAGCATTGGTGTTCCCCGAAAGAAATCCACATAGATGCGGCAAATTATTTTTAACCATTTGTAGGGAGAAATCAGGGCAATAGCCACTAAAGTTCCACCGATTAACCCGAACAGAAAAGACAGAACCGTTAACAGAATTGTCCAGGGAACCCCTTTCACAATCAGGTTATAGAATAATTCTCCCCAGTTAAACCTCGATTCCTGTAAATTCTTTAAAGCTGGGGCAACTAAGGGTAAGACCGGCGGTTTTTCTCCAAACCATTGCTGAAAAATAACATCGTACTGACCACTTTCTATGACTCGACCGAGAGCATCATTAATTAACTGGAGATAGGGGGAATTTTTGGGTAAAGCAATGCCGTAGAATTCCTCCGTTAATAATTCTCCGACCACCTTTACTCCCCGTAAACCCGCTTCTTTAATTGCATACAAAGTCACGGGTTTATCGTTAACTACCGCCTCAACTCGACCATTAAGTAATTCCTGCAAAGCTAAAGCCGCCGAGTCAAATTGACTAACCACTGCTCCAGGTATTTTTGTCGCTTCTAAGGCTCCCGTTGTGCCAATTTGGACGGCAATTCTTTTGCCTTTTAAGTCTTCAAAATTTCTAATCGTCTTATTATCTTCCCGAACAGCGATCGCTAAACCAGCCCTAAAATAAGGTCGAGAAAAAGAAATCGCTTGGGCGCGTTCGGCGGTGATTGTCATGCCACTAATAGCGGCTTCCACTGTTCTTGCTTGTAGAGCCGGAATAATACCATCAAAGGGTAAATTTCTAAAGTCAATGTTGAGATCGGCTTCCTTGCCAATCGCCCGCATTAAATCGATATCAAACCCAGTTAATTGTCCCCCTTGTTGAAATTCAAAGGGCGGAAAAGTTGCTTCTGTGGCGACTCGAAAGGGATTAGGAGGGGTCTGGGAAAAAGCGGGAATAACACTTAATCCGATCGCCAAGACTAATCCTAACAAGGCAAAGATGACTCTCTGCACCGCCCGCCCTCGCCAAAATTTAATCATTTTTTAATTGTTTCTCCTTGATTTTTTTACTCAATTAAGTTAAGGATTTCGTCCTACTCCTCACCTAAGACAGATGTAGAGAGACTATTTGAGTATTATGATTATTCCTCTTGATAAAATGTCGTCAAGGATACAATCTGGCAGAAACTAATCTCGATACCTTTATACAGAATGTAAAATTTTTTACGAGAGGACATCATGACCACTACCACCCCTGTGATTGTTAGTGAAGGTTTACGCAAAAGTTACGGCTCTTTAGAGGTACTTAAAGGAGTTACAGGCACTCTTTATCAAGGGGACGTGGTATCGGTAATCGGTCCCTCTGGCTGCGGCAAAAGTACCTTTTTACGCTGTCTCAATCGTTTGGAAACAATTAACGGCGGCCGCTTGGAGGTGATGGGGATTGACATCTCTTCCCCGAAGTTAAATCAATCAGTCCTCCGCAAGTTACGCAGCCGGGTAAGTATGGTGTTTCAACACTTTAATCTTTTTCCCCATCTCACCGTTTTACAAAACTTGATGTTGGCCCCCAAGCAAGTGTTACACCACTCGGAAAATGAGGCTAAGGATACGGCAATTCAGTATCTGGAAAAGGTGGGTTTGGCCCCAAAAGCCGATGTTTATCCCGACCAATTATCGGGAGGCCAAAAACAACGGGTGGCGATCGCTCGCAGTCTCTGCATGAAACCAGAGGTGATTTTATTTGATGAACCCACTTCGGCCCTAGATCCGGAATTAGTCGGGGAAGTGTTAAACGTTATGCGTCAATTGGCCGATGACGGTATGACTATGGTGGTCGTCACCCACGAAATGCAGTTCGCTAAGGAAGTCTCTAACAAGGTTTTGTTCTTTAATCAAGGTGTGATCGAAGAAGCAGGCGATCCCGACACCTTCTTTAATAATCCCCACAGCGAGCGCCTACAAGCTTTTTTAAGTCGCATCAATAGTAATTAGGGTTGGCTGAATTCAATAGGAGTCAGGTTTTGGGGTTTTGGGGTTTTGGGGTTTTAGGGTTTTGGGGTTTTGGGGTTTTGGGGTTTTAGTTCAATTTCCCCATTTCCCCATTTCCCCATTTCCCCATTTCCCCACTTCCCCATCACCCCACTTTCCCATCACCCCACTTCCCTATCACCCCACTTTCCCACTTCCCCACCTCCCCACTTCCCCACCTCCCCACTTCCCCACTTCCCCACTTCCCCACTTCCTCATCCCACTTCCCCAACAATTGTAAAGAAATATTACAATTATGCCGTTATAACAGCTTACCATCTTGACAGGAGAGAAAGACAGTGGTTATAGTAGAGACACATACCCGGGTAAACCAATTTAGTGATATGCAAGACAAGCAAAAAGTCACACTGTACCTTCCCCCTGGAGTCCATCGTCAACTAAAGATCAGAGCCGCGATCGATGAAGAATCGATGTCAGGGCTGGTGGAGAAAGCGATCGCTTTTTACCTGAAATACCCCGAAAAGGTAGAGGAAATCGAAGCCACCGCCTACGGCAAAACCTATCAGGTTCATGTCTGTCCCGAGTGTGATGCCGCGTTAGTGATGAAAGAAGATCGGCTAAGGTCGATCAAACGCCAGCCCGCAATAGTGGGCGACGAGTTCCCGATCGAAGTTCCCGAACCCGTTGGCGCTCAAGGAACCGCAGAGGGAGAAGCAGCCTTAGTTCCCTGCTAAACTCGCAGTAGCCGAACAAGGCATCTACAGCCATCAGCCGCCCAAGGTCTAAACCGTTACCACAAATAGGGTCGATGTTATGAAAGAAGAGCTAGAAATTCTCGTCAAGGCTCAGTATCCCCTGATTTACCTCGTCACCTCCGAGGAGGAAAGGGCAGAAGAAGCCATCAGCAAAATAGCCCAACTAAATACACAACATCGACGGGTGTTTGTCTGGACTGTCACCCACGGCATGATCGAACTGGGTCAACCGCGCCAAACCAGTCAACATAATACCGTGTCGCCGGAAGCGGCGATCGAATGGGTAGTGCGTCAACGGGAAGCGGGCATCTACATCTTCAAAGACCTGCATCCGTTCATCACTTCTGCTCCAGTGACTCGCTGGTTAAGAGATGCGATCGCCAGCTTTAAAGGAACCGAAAAAATCATTGTTTTAATGTCTCCCCTGCAAGAAGTCCCCATAGAACTAGAGAAAGACGTGGTAGTTCTAGATTTTCCCCTGCCGGACATGGGAGAGTTAGATACGGTTCTCTCGCAACACCTAGCCAAAAATAAAAATCGTCGTACCACCACAGAGATACGGGAAAAACTCCTGAAAGCGGCCTTAGGCTTAACCAAAGATGAAGCCGAAAAGGTGTACCGCAAGGCCTATGTAAAAGCGAACAAATTGACGGAAGACGAGGTAGAAATCGTCCTTTCCGAGAAAAAACAACTGATTCGCCGCAACGGAATTTTAGAATACATTGAAGAGGACGAGACCATCAATGCCGTCGGCGGTCTGGAAGAACTAAAAAAATGGTTAAAACAGCGCTCGAACGCCTTTACAGAAAGAGCCAGAGGTTACGGACTCCCGCAACCGAAAGGGATGCTAATTTTAGGAGTGCCGGGCTGTGGTAAGTCCTTAATCGCTAAAACCACCTCGCGCCTCTGGAGTTTACCGCTCCTGCGCTTAGATATGGGACGGGTTTACGATGGTTCCATGGTGGGACGTTCCGAGGCTAACCTGCGTAATGCCTTAAAAACTGCCGAATCCATCTCTCCGGCCATTCTGTTCATCGATGAATTAGATAAAGCTTTTGCCGGTGGTACAGGATCCGCCGATTCCGATGGGGGAACCTCTAGCCGCATCTTCGGCTCCTTCCTGACTTGGATGCAGGAAAAAACCTCGCCCGTCTTCGTCATGGCCACAGCTAACCGGATTGAACGGCTACCGGGGGAATTTCTCCGCAAGGGGCGCTTCGATGAAATCTTCTTTGTGGATTTGCCCAATTCCGAAGAAAGACAAGATATCTTTAATATTCACCTGACTAAACGACGCTCCGACATTTCTCGCTTCGATTTGGAGCAGTTAGCCAAGGTATCCGATGGGTTTTCCGGTGCGGAAATAGAACAGGCGCTGATTGCCGCCATGTATGAGGCCTTCGCCCAAGATCGCGAATTCACGCAATTAGACATTATTGCGGCGATTAAGGCGACCCTGCCCCTATCTCGCACCATGACCGAACAGGTAACTGCCCTGCGTGATTGGGCCAGACAACGCGCCCGACCTGCTTCGGCCTCCGTCGCTGAGTACCAGCGATTGGAGTTCTAACAGACTTTCGCCCGGTCCCAACGGGATGAAAGGCTAGTTCTCAGGAACTAGCAATGCCTCGAAAAGCCGCTTGGCGGCACTCTTTAACTCTCAATCTGTTGTTGTTAATTCTTATCTACAAAGAGGAAATTCCAATGTCTCATTTCAGCACTCTCCGGACCAAAATCACCGATGCCGAAATCCTCAAAGCTTCTCTCCGCGACCTCGGCATTAGCGTGAAAACCGAAGCTGATGTTCGTGGTTACAACGGTCAACGGGTTCGCTCCGACATCGTTGCTGTTCTCGATGGCGAATATGATCTCGGTTGGTCTCGCAACACCGACGGCAGTTTCGATTTAATCGCTGACCTCTGGGGTGTAGCCAAAAAACACAATCAAACCGAATTGATCAACTCGATCAACCAAAAATACGCTGTGAACAAAACCCTATCCGAAGTGAAACAGCGCGGTCTGCAAAACGCTAACGTTAAGCTAGTCGTTCAAAGCTAAGATTTACAGCGCGTTCCCAAGCCTAGGGGTTGACCAGTTCGGTTAACCCTTTTTTCTGTCTATTCAGAAATAAGAGCAAGCTGAGATTCATTTATTTGCACAACATCTTGAAGACGAGTAATCACAAAATCACGCTCTAAATAAGACAGCAAAGCTCCAGCTTTTGGCCCACGCTCTTTACCTAAGAACGATAAATAAACAGCTTTAAATGCAAGGGGTTGCTGCATTTCTAACTCTTTTGCTGTTGCAAATAAGGTTGTTTGCAATTCGTCAGCTTCCCAACCTTGAACATCTGTCAAGCTATGAGTTAGCTGTCTAAGATAAGCAACCTGCTCCTGAGTCAAGTCCCTAACTTTCTCAGGAATCCTGTCAAGATAAAGAACCAATTTTTCTTCTTCGTCAGCATAGTCCGCCAACCATTTTTGAGCAACTGAAATCCTTTGATTGACAATTTGCCAATCATATTCGCTTAAAGGCTGAGTACTACGTTTTTCAATCTCTTGACGAATATCGAGATGAGGCACTTGCAGTAAAGAAATCAGCGTGCTGAGATCAAAAGGATGGTAAGGCTTAATTACTCCATCAAGTTGAGAGTAAAACAATGGCATTAACTCTTCAGGCAAAGCAGATTCTTGCTGGGCATCTGCTGATAAAGCTTGATACTTATCAGCTAGAGAATCGTAGTCTCTAAATAGCCGAGTTGTCGTTTCATAATTGGGCGCAAAGTTAATAACTGTCTTAGGCTGAGTTCGTAGCATTAAAAATCGAAGTAGCTCAGGAGGAAGTAACTCAGCGATTTCTTTGGCGCTTGAACCAACCCCCTTTGATGAACTCATCTTCGTGCCATTGACTAAAATGAATTCGTAGGGTGAATGGAAAGGTGGCTGTTTTCGTAGCACTTTTCGACAAATTGCATTCGCGACATCTCTAGAGCCTCCTTTCTGGGAGTGATCTTTACCCGCAAGCTCAATGGTGATTCCCAATAGATCCCACTTTGCCACCCACTCAACTTTCCAAGGTAATTTACCATTGCCATTAAAAGGAGAAACCCAGCCTGAATGACCACAACCTTGAACCCAATCTGTTGCATCAGGTTTGCAAGTATAAAAAACTTCTGACCCGTTATAATCTGACACAACCGTTGTTGCAATCTTGCCGCAATTTTCACAAGCGATCTGAAAGGGATACCAGTTATCTGGCCGACGCGCTTTGCTCACCTCTAGATAGGCTTCTCTGACCAAATGAGCGTTTTTGAGGAAGGTATCAATGTAGGAATTTAATCGACCTGAGCGGTATAGATCACGCAAATAGTAAACCTCTGGTCTAACCCCCAAATGCTCGAAAACCTCTAGAAACTCCCCCATGAAGTACTTTGCATAATCGCTGGCACTATTGTCCGGTGAAGGGACATTGCAAAGGGGAAACCCTAAGTAAGGTGCAAACTTCTCTCGATCGAGATAATGGGGAACAGTATCAAGTGCATCATAATCATCAACACCATAGAGGAATTTCGATGATTTACCACCATGTTTTAAGGCTCGATCAATCACATCATGGATCACAACCCCTCTCAACGATCCAACATGAACTCTTCCAGATGGGGTTTTTGAATCGTTGACAACTTGGTTTATTTGTGCATCCGCAGCAATTTTGTCGGCCCAAAACATGAATTAACCTTATGTATCTACAGTCTTTACATTTTACATTCTAAGGGAATATCCAACACTTGACATACTCAGTTATCTGGAGTAGGTCGAGATGAGGTGTAAATCTTTGGCCTGGGTTCAGGGGATCGTCTTCTTTGTGCCATCTAACTTTGACCAGTTCGGTTAACCCTTTTTTCTGTCTCTGGGCTATGTTAAGAATGGTAAAATTAACTTGACAAAAATGCTCCGACCCGAAGAAAGAACTAAACTCGATCCGACGAAAGACAGCGATTTTTATGCTTTTCCCCGCTTTGTCACCCACGTGGATGAGGGTTTTATCGATCGATTAACCGCTCTCTACCGAGAGATCTTATCGCCGAATACGCGCATTTTAGACCTGATGAGCAGCTGGGTGTCCCATTTGCCGGAGGAGATGGAATTTGAGCATATCGAAGGTCACGGGATGAATGGGGAGGAGTTAGCCAAAAATCCCCGCTTGCATAGTTATTTTGTCCAAGACCTCAATGCACAGCCAAAATTGCCCCTAGGGGATAGTTCTTTTGATGGGGTGTTAATAACGGTGTCGGTGCAGTATTTGCAGTATCCAGAGGCGATTTTTGCGGAACTGTATCGCATTTTAAGGCCTAATGGTCTGGTGGTGGTTAGTTTTTCCAATCGAATGTTTTACCAAAAAGCGATCGCTGCTTGGCGCGATAATAGCGATTTAGGCCGGGTAGCGTTAGTGAAATCCTATTTTAAATCGGTGGCGGGATTTAGGGAAGTACAGGCGATCGTTCGTCCTGCTACTACCCCCAGTTTCCTACAAATGTTAGGAATTATGGTTGCTGATCCCTTCTATGCAGTGATAGGAAAAAAAGAATCCTCTCTAGGATTATAATCACCGTTAAGTAGGGAGGCACAATTATTTGTAGGATGGGTTAGCGGTAGCGTAACATGGGCAGGCGTTGGGTTTCATGCTTCAACCCAACCTACGTTCATCTGAAAAAGTTTTTCGTGGGGACAGGGTGTGGGGTTTTACCGGTTTTGAGGTGGCCAATTACCTAAATTTTCAGGGAAAAAGTGCCTCAATTTTTTGCTTTTATGAGGAGAAAACGGGTTTCTCGGAGAAACCCGTTTTCTGTGCGTTACTCAACGGATTTAGTATGAAATGACTAGAGGACCAAAAGTAACCCGATGGATTTTGCAGATTTGTGGGTGATCCCACCCTTGTCATTTCCTAACTGTGCATTGGACACTTTCCGCCAGAAACCAATTTTTCTAAAAATTGGCTATTATCAAAAAAATGTTCGACATAAGTTAGTTTTAAATCTGCATTTACATCAGCAATTGTAATGCCATATACTTCTATTAGTTTGTTGGTAGGCGCATGACCTTTAAATTCTCCTTGATGTGTTCCCCAATGTCTCCATTTAAAAATAACTCTTGGCGGACCGCTATAAGCCTCAATAACTTCCCAAACAAAACCAGTTTTAAAAGCATTCATAAAACTGGCTGCACCTGATTCAAAATCTTCAGCTTTTGAACTATAAACCGGTGTTTCGCCTAAAAATAAATTATAAGTTCCGCGTTCTATAATATCTTGTACTGTATATTCAGGACCGTGGTTAGTACGCATTCTAAATTGATCTATATCAACCGATGTCCATTGATTGGGATTTAGCTTGTAAGTGGCTTCCATTTCAAATGTTCTTACTAAATTCTGTGCAATAGCTTCTAAGGAGCCAGTGGGATGATGTTTTTCGCTTTGCACCCTTAACGTTTTATTCGTTCCTGAATAATCGGGGCGTTTTCCATAACGCCATTCTATGCCGTCATCAGCCGCAAGTACATTATCTCTATCTTGTATTTGAATAGGAATATTTTCTTCTGACATATTTAACTCCTTCTGTGATCTTTACAATTGCTGAGACTTACCTAAAAAACAAATATCTCGTATTTGCCTAACGGCTTAATTGAGGGGCAAACGATCACGTTTCCCTCCCAACAAAAACCTACCAATATTGTCCGCTCCAATGGTGTGTTATGCCCGATCGCTTAACTATGTCTTAATTTTCATGATCGCAAATAACCCCTGTGGACTGATAGGCTGCCCGCGCATTTAAATTGCTTGTTGAGACGAGGCAAGAGGCAACAGTAAAGGAATTGGAGGAGATTCGGCTAATCTAAGAATAAGCAGTTTAAATAGGGTTTGCTGAATAAATGTGAAATGTAGGCAAGGTAGGGGTTTTGTGGCTTTACGAGCGAAACAGGTGCAAGATTTTTGCGTCTTCATCGGCCCGCGTCCTGTAGGGGCGAAGCATTCGGGCAATAACCTATCGGTGAAACCGGAGATTTTCTATCCGAATGCTTCGCCCGTACTTTTTGCCGCAAACCCTAAATATGTCTTAGCTTACCAGCGCGTCCGCTTCGCCCTAATCTAAATCCTGTTGTGGCAACGATATCAGAGTTTTGTTCTTTACTTCTTGAACAGTCAACCAAACATTTAAACCGTCCACAACTGCTGTTGCCGTTGTGCTAGAATGGCGAAAAATTCTCCCCATTGATGATTATGTTAGCAGAGTTAGCCGCCGCCGAAATCGCTAAAATTGCCTTTGAAGCTGTTATCGGTAAATTAACGGAAGGAGCAATGGATAAAGGTGTAGAATTGTGGCAAAAAATTAAGCAAAAGTTACAAAAGGAACCCACCGCAGCCAAGGTTTTAGCGGCAGCCGAACAAACTAAATCCGAGGCGATGATTGAACAGCAAGTGGTTCCCTTTTTACAGGTAGAAATGCTCAAAGACCCCAATTTTGCCCAAGAAATCCAAACCCTAGCACAACAAATTATGACAATTAATCAGAATCAAACAGAAACGAAAACTCAAATTGGTATGCAAATTAACAAAGATATTAAACAACAATTGAACATTCAAGAAGTTAAGGGTGATTTAAATCTAGGAATCCCTCCTGAATGACTGGCGGATCTGCACGCAAAAGCAGACGCAATAGAAAATAATCGCAGTAGTCAAAGGAGTATTTACAAGGGAGGAAATGCTCGAAAACGTCTCGCCTATTGGCAGGGAAGGAAGGAGGAAATCACCCAAATTAAGCAGTGGTTTACTGATCCAAATGTTGCGATGATTGGCATCAAAGGAGTTGGAGGAATTGGAAAATCTACCCTAGCCAGTAAAATTTTTGAGGAGGAAATTCCCCTCGATCCTTCCCTAGGGGACGATGAAGATTTATTCCCAAAACGCTTTTGGTGGGAAGCGGGAAATCTGGGGGGATTTAGTGGTTTAGCTCGCCAATTCCTGACGGAATTTGGTTATCCTGTCCCCGAAAAAGAAATAGATTTACAGGAAGCTTTAATCAGACAATTGCAACGCCATCGCCACCTAATTATTATCGATAATCTAGAGAGTTTATTAGGGGAAGATGGTTCTTGGAATAATGAATTTTATCAGCAGTTTTTCACTGCTTGGATAGAAAAAGGTGACACCAGCAAAATTATAGTCACCACCAGAGAAAAGCCAAAAACTAGGGGTTTTAACCGTTGGATTGAGCTAAAAGGTTTGAAACCTCCTGAAGGGGCGCAATTGTTAGCAGAATCGCAAATAACAGGGGATCTAGAGAACTTTTCTCGACGGGTGGATGGTCATCCATTACTCCTGCGATTGGTGGCGGATTTAATCTTAGCAGAATTTCCGCAAAACCCCAGTTTAGAAAGGTTAGCGGATTTAGGATTAGGAAATTTATCGCAACTTTTGAGCGATCCGCAGGTGGTGGGGAGTCATCGTCAAGAGACAGTGGGAATTGCTTTAGTTTTAGATGCTAGTTTTCAGCGACTTAGCCAAAGACAGCAGGAATTATTCACTAAAACCAGCATTTATCGCCGAGAATTTGATTCTCCGGCAGCCAAAGCGGTGATGGATAATTACCCAGAGATCGCACTATCCGAGATCACGGCAGATCTGCGAGAATTACAGCGACGATCATTATTAGAAGAAAAAGAGGAAAATCGCCAGCGAATTTTTAGTTTTCAGCCTTTAGTTTGGGAATATGCACAATACAAAGCCGGTGATCAAAGGGAATTACACCAAAAAGCGATCGCCTATTATCTTTCTATTGCTCAACCCGACTCCTGGGAAATCCTCAACGATGTGCAACCTTACCTAGAAATTTTCTATCATCGCTATCAGTTAACCGAGTACGACAATGCTTTTGATATTCTCCGTGCTATCGAGGATTTTCTCACCCGACGGGGGTATTATCAAACCCTAGCGGATTATTACCTTGAATTAGTCACTGTTTACCAACAACAGGAGGAGCAAACCAACTGGAAATATGCCGCATCCCTCACCAGTTTAGGCAATGTTTACCATTCCCTAGGAGAATACCAAAAAGCGATCGAGTTTCATCAACAATCCTTAGCAATCACACGCGAAATCGGTGATCGGGAGGGTGAAGCGGCATCCTACAATAATTTAGGCAATGTTTACTATTCCCTAGGAGAATACCAAAAAGCGATCGAGTTTTATCAACAGTCCTTGGCAATCAAACGGGAAATCGGTGATCGGGGGGGTGAAGCGTCTTCCTACGGTAATTTAGGCAATGTTTACTATTCCCTAGGAGAATACCAAAAAGCGATCGAGTTTCATCAACAGTCCTTAGCAATCGAACGGGAAATCGGTGATCGGGGGGGTGAAGCGT
>NZ_JADBVM010000013.1:0-6151 GCF_020244875.1 Microcystis sp. M44BS1 | reverse complement strand
TTCACATTTATTCAGCAAACCCTACTTAACTAGATAAGAGAAACTGTGGCGATTAATAAGTGCCTAAGCAAAATTAATTACACATTATAAGCCGCTACTCTGTCACTAAACACAGAAAACGGGTTTCCTCAAGAAACCCGTTTTCTTGGGCGACAAACCAGAATTATTCAGGTTTGATTAACTGATTTAAATAGTCCTGAAAATCTGAGATTGAGTCAAGAGTAATCGCTTGTCTGTGGAGATTTTTTAGAAGAGAAGTGTCTTGAATTTGGCTAATCTTATTAACCAGTTCAGAAGGCACATTGTCAAACCGAATCTCAAGGGCATCAATGACAGATTCTCTCATCCCCTTTTCCATTCCCATTCTTTCAACACTGGTAATATAAGGCATTCTTTTTTCCTCCTCGTACTGATTTAATTCCTGTTGAAACTCTTGTTCTAATTACTAATTACTGATAACTGATAACTGATAACTGATAACTGATAACTGATAACTGATAACTGATAACTGATAACTGATAACTGATAACTGATAACTGAAAAGTTCCGCTAATCTTTAGATAAATTGCGAGAAACATACCAAGTAAAACCACCGCCGATAACTGCCATAACTGCTAAAGCTAATAGTACCGGTCGCAGTCCGAATTGAGTTTCGGCGATACCCGCAACAGCTAATGGTAAAGAGAGGGCAATATTAACGGCATTATTTTCTAAACCAAAGACTTTACCGCGCATTTCGGGGGGTGTATCTGCCTGTAGGGTAGTTTGCATGGGAACCCCGACTAAAGCGGCAAAAATCCCTAATAAAGCGGTCATAGCGAAGGCTAAAATTAAACTCTTTGTTGCTAGGGATAAACCGATTAAAGCTGCCGCCATACCCAGGGAACCCCAGAGACTTAATTGGGTGTGGGAGAATTTTTGACCCCAATAACCCAAAGTAATGGCACTAACTGCCATCCCTGCACCACAGGAGGCTAATAAAAAGCCGAATTGAGAAGCTTTTAACCCGGGTAGTTTTTCGGCCATACTGACAGCTAATACAGATAGAGCGGCAAAAATACAGAATAAGATGACTAATTGAATTAGAGCGTTACGAACTTTATGATTTTTGTTGAGGTAACGAATGCCGTCGCGGATATCTTCCCAAACATGGGGCTGTTCTGCGGTAGGAATAATATATTTTTCGTTAGTTCGCAAGATAATTAGAATTAAACCGGCAATTATATAAAAAGCACCGACAATCATCACTTTGCCAATATCAAATTGTCCGGCTCTAGTGCCGAAAATGCTATCGGCAAAAGCCAATAGAGGTTCACCGATGGCAAAACCGATAATTAATACTGCCATGGTGGTTAAAGTGTTGAGGGAATTAGCGGGTAGAAGATGACGACGTTTTACTACTAATGGCAGGGTAGATTGTTCGGCGGGGGCAAAAAATTGGGTTAAGGTGGAGACAAGAAAAGTAATGACTAACAATAGGAAAAAACCGAAGGGTAAATTAAATTCTCCTTGTAGCCGGTAATGCCAATTTCTTAAACCGTCAGGCAACCAACCGAGGGGAACGGCTAAAGTTTGCTCGCGCACTAACCACAATAATAGGGGAATAACGAGGACAAAAGCCCCGCGTAAAAGGTTAGAAATAACTAAAACTTGTTTTTTTAACCATCTATCAACATATACACCCGCCACCGAACCCACTAACACCGCCGGAATTGTATTAGCAATCATTATCGCCGATACCCAGCCACTAATTGACTGATCGGCTTTTTGGTAATGGGTGGCAATTAGGGAGATCATCAGGACTAAATAGAATTTATCCGCTAATTGGGAAAAAATTCCCCCCGCCCAGAGAATGAGAAAGCGCGGGTTTTTTAGCACTGGGGCAAAACCCTGACTGGGATTGGATTTGGGCGCACGTTTAGGCAAGCGGTTCATGGTTTCTGCGTCGGATTGCCTCGGTGAGGAATCGGAAGAATTAAAAACAGGAGTGGAGGAGGCGCTAGACGTAGCGTCGTCAGTTTCTGAGTCAAACAGTTGCATTATGATGATTTTTGCTATCTGTTTAAAATTCTAAGGGAGATAAACCCTCAACTAATGCCGAGGAGCGAAAAGTTTTTCCTAGATGATATTGAGTATAGCGGCGTAGCAGGCGATCGAGGTTAATCCAAGCTAGTTCTGAGGTAAGGTTTTCTTCTGGGGGAAAATCTGTTTTTCCTAGGCATTGCAGTAATTGCAGTTCTTGCAACGTCAGTTTACTATCGATTTTGGGCGGGTTGATTGTTTCTGTTAGGGCAGCTAGATCTATTATTCCCCCTGCCTCGAAACTAAATCCTAGGCAATTGTTCCCAATTAAAGCTTTTCCCGTCAACAGGCAGTTATGGACTTGCGGCACTAAGCCAGCAATTATTAAGAAATGAAAAATTGCTTGACAAAGGTAGGGAAGTATGTATTGATTTTCGTCGAGGACTTCAATTCTGGCCAGATGGCTGCAGATTAATTCGTATAATTCCCTCTGGGGTTGTTCGCTCATTGCGATCGCCAAAACCAGTTCGCAGAGGTATTGACTAACGGTGAGTTTGGCGAGATTTTGACTTAATTTGGGATAAGATTCGATAGTTTCAGCTTGAACGACCTTATCTAGGGATTTTCCTGCGACTATTAACAGATTATTGACCACAAATAGTTCACTTCTACCCCGCAGGGAAGATTTATACTTGCGCGCACCGGGAGCGATGGCTCTAATTAAACCATATTCGGCGGTCAAAATAGTTAAGAGGCGATCGGCTTCTCCGAAGGCCATTCCTTGTAGATTGATTCCAGTAGCTTGATAGGTACGAGACATCATTTAATAATTAACTAGCTAATTGTCTCCCCAAGAAGACTTGAGCTAATCACCAAGCGCAGGGGAATCAGTCAGGACTATGGAGGTTAGCGGACTCGAACCGCTGACATCCTGCTTGCAAAGCAGGCGCTCTACCAACTGAGCTAAACCCCCGATCTGGTTTTTAGGACACTTTCGTTATCATAACCTATAGTGAAAAATATTACAAGTTAATTTTTCCCTTACTTGCCATGTCTTATCTAGTCGCCACTTTTTACCAGTTTGTGGCTTTGTCAGATTATCGTCAAAAACAGCCAGAAATACAAAAATACTGCCAAGAAAGAGGAATTAAAGGAACTATTCTGCTGGCAGCCGAGGGGATTAACGCAACGATCGCCGGGAACCATCAAGCGATCGCCGAGGTGATTAGTTGGTTAAAAACCGATACTCGTTTAGCTAATCTAGAAGTGAAAGAGTCTGTTTGTGATTATTTGCCCTTTCAACGCTTAAAAATTCGCTTAAAAAAGGAAATTGTGACTTTTGGTCAAGCCAAGGCTAATCCTCTCGAAAAAACAGGAATTCATCTCAAAACTGAAGAGTGGAACCAATTGCTGAAAGAGCCGAACGTGGTAGTTATCGATACTCGTAATAATTATGAAGTGGCGATCGGTACTTTTGCGGGAGCGCTTAACCCAGAAATCCAGCATTTTCGCCAATTTCCTGAGTATATTCAGGAAAATTTTGATAGTATTAACGATAAAAAAATAGCTCTTTTTTGTACGGGGGGAATTCGTTGTGAAAAGGCGGCAGCTTTTTTATTAAATCAAGGCTTTTCTCAAGTTTATCAGCTAGAGGGAGGTATTTTGAAATACTTAGAAGAAGTTAGTGCCGATCAGAGTCTTTGGCAAGGAGAATGTTTTGTTTTTGATCAAAGAGTGGCCCTAACAGCTAATCTAGAGGTGGGACATTATGAAATGTGTCCCGCTTGCGGTCATCCCATCGATGAAAAAGATAAACAGTCCCCCAATTACCGAGCAGGAATATCTTGTCCCTATTGTAGTTAATTTTATCCTATTCGTACCGCTCTCATCTCCCTACTTTTCTAGTATCTGGTTACTTTTTCTTGCGGATTTGTGTACCAGAAATCATGTCATGAAGGGCGCGTTTTTTCTTTGTCCAGGCTGCCAGTAAAAAGCCCAAATATAAGGGAGCAGTGGAGAGATATTTTAGTAAGTAGCGGCGATTTGCTCTCGCAAAAGATATGCGTCGGCCTTGGCTATCGGTGACAGATAAATCAAAAAACATTTTACCAATAGTGGCTTTAAAAAGATATTCTAAGAAAACATAATATAACCATTTAATAACTATTCCTAAACCGAGGGCGCTAAGAATAGCAATATGCTCGTGAGTAAAGTTAAGTTTGGCTTGAATATTATAGATAATTGCCGCCATAAATAAAGCAAACCCGATAATTGTTGTTCCAGCTGCACTTAATGCTGCCGCATAGTAAACCCAGATTTCTTTGGGAATATTAAAGTTGAGATTTAAATCTTGAAAAACCGACCATTGTTGTAAGCGAAAACAGATATAACCACCTAATAAAGCGGCGATAATAAGAACGATAAAAGAATCAATTAAAGAGGCTTTGAAACGGAGCCAAAACCCAGCATAACTGGGAGAAATTGCGGCGAGTAAAGAAATAAGTGCCGGATTGGTAATAGGAATAATTTTAGGTTTTTCAGGAGAAGATTTTTTAGTTTTTTTAGTTTGATGGGGATTGGCTTTAATATCAGTAATAATTTTTAGCAAACTTTTGGTATCTTTAGGTCGATCAATAGGTTTTTCTGCCATTAAATTATCGATAAAATCTGCTAATCGAGAAGGGATATTTTGTGCATATTTACGCCAGTTAAATTCATTGGTATTAATGTTATAAATTTTCGGGTCACTGGGTTCTTTACCGGTTAACAAAAAGACGAAAGTTTTGCCCAAAGCATAAAAGTCTGATTGGGGGACAGAGTGACCAAGAGATTGTTCAGGAGGAGCATATCCGGGGGTATAAATTCCCGTATTTTTACCTCCTGCTAGGACGGTTTTAGTCACTTGTCGCGCTGCCCCAAAATCAATTAAAACTAATTGACCATCGGGTTTTAAGATAATATTAGAGGGTTTGATATCACGATGATAGAATTTATGTTTATGAACTTCATGGAGAATATTGGCTAACTGAGTTAACCAATCCAAAGCGAGATTATAATCAATCGGTTTAAATCCTCTTTGTTTTTGATGTTCTTCTAAGTCAATACCAGCAATTTTCTCCATAACTAAACAGTGTAAGGCAGTTTGACTCTCCCGGGGATGATAAATAAAATAGTTTTCTCCTTTGGGAATACCGGGGTGATTTAATTGTTTTAAAAGATTGGCTTCCTGTTGAAATAAATCAATAGCTTTGCTAGAATCGTAGGTAAGAACTTTTAATACTTTGGGTATTTTACGTTCATCTATCACTTCATAGGTATTACCAAATCCACCTTTGGCACTCAATAAATTTGTGACTCGATATTTACCATTTAAAAGCAAGTCGGAACCACAGGATTGACAGTAACGACTCTCCGTGATACTTTTCGGTTTGGGACAATGAGGATTAATACAAAAACTCATAGATTTTATTGGTAGAGTAAAAAATAAACTTGATGATAACAATATTCCCTGATATATTTAAGGTTTATTGCCAAGAAAAAAGCCGCGCAATCCCAAAGTTACCACGGCACTTAAAAAAGCCACAACCATGGGGATAATCAGGGATTTAAACCCTTTCAAGTCAGCAATATCTTTAACTAAGATTGCATAATTATCTTCAACTTTTTCTAGTCGTTTATCCATTGTTTCGACTTTCTGATCAAGAGTTTTAATATCTCCTTTGATTTCTGTGACTTCCACCTTTAAATCATTAACATCTTTTTGGAGACTGTCAAATTTTTGATCCATATCTCTTTGGAGATTGTCGATTTTCTGATCCACATCTCTTTGCAGGGTGTCAAATTTTTGATTAACATCTCTTTGGAGAAAGTCAATTTTCTGATTAACCTCTTTAATGCTATCTTTAATTTCTTTGAGGACAGATTCGAGAGAATAGGTAACGGTTTCGCTAGTTTGTGTCATAATTAAAACCCTCTTACAGATAACTATTTTATTGAAATAAAAAATTAAGGTTTGTTGCCAAGAAAAAAGCCGCGCAATCCCAAAGTTACCACGGCACTTAAAAAAGCCACAACCAGGGGGATAATCAGGGATTTAAACCCTTTCAAGTCAGCAATATCTTTCACTAAG
>NZ_JADBVM010000129.1:0-2538 GCF_020244875.1 Microcystis sp. M44BS1 | reverse complement strand
CTGATATAATAGATTATCTAAGCTCCTATCGTTGTTTAATTATTCTTGATGATGTGCAGAATATTTTTAAACTGGGGGAATTAGCAGGTAAATATTTAAGCGACTGTCAGGATTATCATAAATTTTTTCAGCAAATTGCTACCACATCTCATCAAAGTTGTTGGATTTTAATTAGTTGGGAACTTCCCAGAGATTTTGTCACCTTAAAATCCGATAAAATTAAAACTTTATACCTGCAAGGTTTAACAACAGAATTTGAAGAAATCTTCAAAGAATACGGTTTAAAAAGTGAGGAGAAATGGACAGAACTGAGGGAACTTTATCAAGGTCATCCTAACTGGTTAAATATCATCTCCTCAACCATTATTGAACTATTTGATGGAGAAGTATCCTTATTTTTAGAACAAATGAACAATGAAATTTATTTAGGGGATATAGAAAACTCGATCGAATGTCATTTACAGCGTTTATCCGCAGCAGAAAAAAAGGTGATACACTGGTTAGCTAATCAAACTGAAGCGGTAGAAAAATTTCCTAAAACTGCTAATCTTGACCTTTCTCAATCCCAATTTTGGGCAGCTATTCAGTCACTAATGAGACGCTGTTTACTGGATAAATTACCATCAGAAACCTCGTCCTATTTTCCCATTAATTCTGTGTTTAAATCCTATCTTAAAAGAAATCCTAACGATTAGGATTATCTCTTTACAAATAAATGCGATCGCATTTTTACCTTTAACTATTTTGTAAGACTTGTAAGAATAAATTTGGCGATAAAATTTGTGTATAATGATAATGCTTTAGCGGTAAAATGTGTTTTTTATCTAAAGAAACTAGATAATCAGCACCTATTTCGTAAGCGGCTGCCAAAAACATATTAAGTAGGTGGGTGGAATTAAATATAAAATGAACGTAGGTTGGGTTGAAGCATGAAACCCAACGCCCGCATGGGTTACGCTACCGCTAACCCATCCTACAAATAATTGTGCCTACCTACTTATCATTTGGATCAACCTGATCGAGTAGCGTTGCTTGATAAATGCCTTGAATTTTGATAGCAGTATAAAAAATAGCCCTTAAAATATCCTTAATATCATTTCTGTCAATATTTTTCACTAATAGTTTTTCAACCAATTCCTCCAATAATTGAGGAGAAATAACTAACTTAAATCTACCCTCTCACCAATAACGAATAATTTGACAAGGCACACTGGATTTTTACTTAACAAAGCTGAAAGAAAAACCGAAGTATCAAGAATAACAAGAGGTGAATCTTGAGCAAACATCATAGTAAATCAGATTCTTCTAAGTTTCCTGAAATTCTCACACAAGCGTCATCAAATTTTTGCCAAACTTCATGATAACAATTATCGGGCATATTTTGAACCTCATTTAATGTTTCCATAATCAAATCTTTGGCCTGTTTTCTATTTACATTTTCTTTTAAAACTTCTAAATGCTTGTGTAACTGTTCTAATAACCATTGTTTATCTTCAAACGAAAAATTTCGTAACTTTTGTTCCAGTTCAATAATTTGAGGGGATATCATAAAATTAACTCCTGACCAAGATTAGTTTAGTTTAATGATAACAAAAGCTTCAAATTTAAAGCTTCAACTAAAGATTACCTTGTTATAAATATCTGCTATCTCCACCTCAACCCCCAAAGAGTTTAAATGAATTATCCTATCAGATTCATAAGCTGTAAACACCCAGCAATCGCCTTCCTTTTGAAAATGTTCAATATAACATTTTTCCTGAGAAATCAATAAATATTCCTGAAAAGTTGCAATGGTTCGATAAGCGGCAAACTTTTCTTCTCTGTCGTAACTTGCCGTTGCAGCAGACAAAACCTCAGCGATTAAAACAGGATTAATTAAAGTATCTTTGCGTCCTTCTTGATAAATAAGAGGTTCAGGCATCACCATAATATCAGGATAGGTAGCTATTTGACGCTCAGGTATCCATAAACGCTGATCGGTGACAAAAACGGCATAGGGTTGATTCTTTAGTCCAGTATATAAAGCCACTAATAAATTACTAATAATGCGATTATGAGTCGGTGTCCCTCCTGTCATAGCAATAATTTTTCCATCCAGATATTCATGACGAGTTTGGGATTGTATTTCCTGCTCAAAATATTGACTAAGAGTATATTTTCCAGTGAGAGCGGTCATAATGATGATTGTTTAAGAATAAACATTTTCCAGCGTTTTTCATTGTTCCCCAATTCTAACAACAAAAAAGCACCCCCTCGCGGGAGTGCCTTTTCGTTCAGACTAGGAATTAACCATTGATAGCGGGAGCAATCAGAGCTACGGGAGCCTGTTCACCACTAGCTAAGTCTAAGGGGAAGTTGTGAGCGTTGCGCTCGTGCATTACTTCCATACCGATACCAGCGCGGTTTAAAACATCGGCCCAAGTACCGATTACACGACCTTGAGAATCGAGAATCGACTGGTTGAAGTTAAAACCATTGAGGTTAAACGCCATGGTGCTAACACCCATTGCCGTAAACCAGATACCGATTACTGGCCAT
>NZ_JADBVM010000128.1:0-4070 GCF_020244875.1 Microcystis sp. M44BS1 | reverse complement strand
AGGTTCACAATAAAAGGATTAGTATATATTGCCATAGACCGGACGAGTTGGGGAACAATAAATATCTTGATGGTGAGTCTAATTTACGACAAGAGAGCCATGCCAATCTATTGGGAGATATTAGATAAAAAAGGAAGTAGTGCGATCGCTATCGCTGTAGGGTGCGTTCCCTAATGTGACTCCCACTGCTCCACTGATCGATTTTTGGGGAACGCACCATGCACATTTATTGAAGCTGTGGGTTAAAGTGCGATGCCGCTCTGGTGGGACCAGTGCGATCGCCGATCTTGTAGGGTGCGTTCCCTAATGTGACTCCTACTGCTCCACCGATCGATTTTTGGGGAACGCACCATGCACATTTATTGAAACTGTGGGTTAAAGTGCGATGCTGCTCTGGTGGCTTGAGTTCTGGATTGGCAACCTGTCACCGAGCAAACCCGACGGTGTTGGAATGATTCTGATAGCTGACGGCTAATAGCTAAGGGTTATCAATGCTAGGATAAAGGCTTGAGTAGAGAACGATCGAGCGAAAGCCATCTCATCGACAGAAGTAAAAACCCCGCCTCCAGACAGCCCCACTTCCCACTCCCCTATACCTTTTAAACAGAATTTAGTATAATTAACCCTGAATTGCGATCGCTAATTGAACGTGAAGTTTATGACTGGCTTTAAAAGCCATGTAATGAGCAGTGGGAATAGTTCCCAGTAAACTCAAATCACCAATTAAGTCCAATAATTTATGTCTTGCTGGCTCATTTTCAAACCGTAAAGGAGGATTTAACCATTGATTTTGATCGCAGACTAAAGCATTTTCTAAACTGCCTCCTTTAATTAAACCAGCCTTTTGTAAATATTCAATTTGATCGGCAAAACCGAAAGTCCGGGCTGATGCGATCGCTTGACTAAAACTTTCCTGATCAGGACTCCAACTATACCATTGATTACCGATGGGTTTATAGGTAAAATCGATGCCGTAGGTAAAACGTAATTCAGGGGAAGGAATCGCCGCCACAAAAGCATCCCCTTCGTACAACCAAATCGGTTGAGAAATCGTTAAATCTGATGGAGAAAAAGAGTTATTTAAACCGGCATTTTCGATCGCTTCTACCCAGATTTTGGCCGAACCATCAAGGAGGGGAATTTCCGCACCATCCACCTCAATGCGAGCATCCTCTACCCCCAAAGCGGTTAAGGCCGCCAATAAATGCTCAACGGTTCTAACCTTTGCTTCTCCTCGTCTCAATTCCGTTGATAAAGTTGTTTGGTAAACCGAAGAAACTAGAGCGGGAATAATCGGTTGATTGGCTAAATCTCTGCGGACAAAATAACGTCCTTCCCCCGGATTTGCCCCACAGACGCGCACCCGTGTTATCTCCCCCGAATGCAGTCCAATTCCCGATAATTCAAATTGTTTAGCGATAGTAGAAACCATAATTATTAAGTAATAAAGTGAAAAGCTTATTAGTGGTTTTGGGGGTTGGGTTTTAGGGTTTTAGGGTGTTGGGGTTTTAGTTGAATTTCCCTATTTCCCCATTTCCCTAATCCCCCACCCCCAATAACTGATTAGAATCGTTCCCCGATACCGAAATGGAGACGAGAACCACCATCGACATTAAAACCGTAGTCAACCCGAATTTGGCCGACGGGAGATTGTACCCGAACACCCAAACCGTAACCGAGACCGATACCGGGTAAATCCCGGACAATCCCGGGTTGACCGGGGACATCGCCTTGGGAACCAATAGTAGTGCCGAAATCGACAAATAACGCCCCCCCAATAATAGCGACAATGGGAAAACGATATTCGGCCGTCGCTTGCAAATAACTGCGACCGCTACCCACTTCTCCCTCGGCGTAACCCCGTACAGAGTTACTACCCCCCACAATAAAAGCATCGTAGGGGGGTAAATCGCCTAATACTGTCCCTGCTTGCACATTAAAAGCGAGGGATTGCTGACCTTTAAAAATATCGGTTTCAAAGAGATTAAAGGAATTAATAAACCGAACGGGGATAAAGTAACTATAACTACCCCGAACACGAGTGCCGAAAATACTGCCAGAACCGACCGGAATAGTTTGTTCTAAACCTAGACGCAGGAAAGAGCCACTGGTGGGCTGCAGGGGATTGTCGCGAAAATCTCGAATAGCGCCAATATTTAGGGAAAGTAGATCATCGATCCCAGAGGAACTAAAAGCCAGTTGTTGACTGCCAAAACCATTGAGAGGTGCAGACAGGGGGGAGATGTCACCATTGGCATTTTGCACCTGTACCTGTTGATAGTTAAAGCCTAGGGAAACCACCCATTTTGGTTTCGTAAACACATCGGGGGCCAAAGGACGGACAAAAGTAATACCACCACCCGTCCGGACGATACGGGGACTATCATTATCGTTAAGCGTCCGAATCGAGGAATTTTCCCCATCATAAACCAGAGAAATCGACTGTCGCCGGAAAACGTTCACCGTGTAGGAAGTGCGGAAATTATCCGTGGCAATCCAAGGATCGGAAAAACTCAGATCAAATAAAAATTCCCGTTCCCCTAACTGGACTTCTGCCCCTAAAGTTTGGTTATTACCGCCAAAATTGCGCTGTTGATAGCTGACAGTGCCGAATAAGCCCGCATTCGAGCTAATACCACCCCCAGCGGCCAGGGAACCAGTATTACCTTCCACCACATCGACGTTAACAATCACCTCCCTTGGGTCGCTGCCGGGGGAAAAAGACAGACGCACATCCTCGAATAAACCGAGACCGAAAACACGCTGTAAATCCTGTTGGGCGGTATTGCGGTTGAAAATATCCCCCGCTTTTAGGCGCATTTCCCTAGTAATGATAAATTCTCTGGTTTTAGCCTTGACCGGTTCCTGTTCGACGTTAAAATAACGTACTTGAATTTTTTCGATTAAACCTTCGGAAATGACCAAAATCACCCTACCATCGGGAGTGACTTGCGGCGCACCGATCACCTGGGCCAGATCATAGCCGTTTTTACTGTACCAGTCATTGATTTTTTTTACCCCCGCCTGTAATTCCCGCAAATTCAGGGTTTTGCCGTATTGACTAGCGAAAATTTCCTCGACCACCCCGGCAGGTAAAATCGATTTGTCCATGGTTTCCGGGGCAATTTGAATCTGTACACCCTGAAAAACGGGGTTAGGTTGCACCTCAAAGGTGACTCGCACCCCTAGGGGCGTATCTTGGGGAACTGCCCGCACATCGGCAAAAAAGCCCGTGGCAAAAACGGCGTTAATATCTTCTTGTAATTGCGATCGAGTTGCGCTTCGTCCTGGTCGGGTGCGAATAGTATTATAAACTAGATTTTCCAATTCTCGATCAGCCCCCTGTACTACCACTTCGGCCACCAAAACTCGTGACTCCTCGGCCTGCGCTGGTGGAGCTGTTGTGGGAGTTTCTGCTGGTCTTGGTATTTCCGTCGGGGTTTCCGGCGGTGCTGCCACGGGCGGAGTAGTTTCTCCCGTCGCAGGAGGAGACTGTACTATCTGCTCGATGCGGGGAAAAACCATTTCTTGCGGTTCTTCTTCGGCCATTACCGTCCCGTGAAATAATCCGAAAATAGCCAGCAGCAGGGCCAGCGAGGAATATCGCCCCGAAAAATTGAGATTTTTAAGCACTTCCACACACCCAGTAACACCATTATGGTTTTTTTGTTTTCTCTGCCCGAGAAATTTAACCAGCGTTAAAACTCTAGCAGATTGCTTACTCTCAGTAAATCCCGGCTTGACCGGTGACTCAAGAGATATTGCATCAGGTCTGATATTGGTCAGCCGTCAGCATTAAGTTTTTATCTTGCCATATCTTAGCTTTTTCTGGTTTGGCTCTATTCCAATTCACCCTCTGGGATTATTGCCAACTCGGTTGGCGCACAATTAAATACATATCTTCCTAACTCACCAAAATTAAAAACAATGGCTCTTCGGGAATTGTTATGCAAATAATTAACTTAAAATAAAATTCGATGAGAGTACCTAGTCTCAAAAATAGCTGAAATCTATACAGGAAGACACTTACGGCACAAACAGGTTAATACCAAAAGATAGACAATTGAGTT
>NZ_JADBVM010000127.1:0-4657 GCF_020244875.1 Microcystis sp. M44BS1 | reverse complement strand
TGAAATGGGGCGAAAGTCTGTGGACTCTGTGTAAGACAGTACATGGTTTTTTAACTGTGGTATGCGACGGTGGTGGAAGCAGAAACTTAAATCGTGAGGTTTAGGAATCGCCGCACTTTTAGGGCGGCGAGGATGTCAAGGCTGGCTTTTCTCCTTTTTTAATAATCGATTTTCTGAACGCTGGGTAGAATTATCAGCAAGCTTAACCATAAGACGAGGCGGGACAAAAATTGGCAGTTCTGGAAAAACTAGAGTTATCATCGTAGCACGGTGTTATGATTAAGCGGTGATTGATTGAGCCAGATTGCCACCGCAAAATCTTTTAATAGAGTTATCCCTTGAATATTTGATTAATGATGAACAACCAACAAAACGGGGCGATGAACAACCAACAAAACGGGGCTTTGAAAACCCAAAGTCAAGCAAATCTACCAGTTTTTGCTCAACCGGCTTTTATCCCCTCCCCGACGCAGGAAGAAGAGGAACTCAACCTGCGTCAAATCCTTTCTGTCGTCAAGCATCGCTGGTGGATAATCGCTGGCATCACCCTAGGGTTGACGGGGGCGATCGCTGCTTGGACTTTCTTAAAAACCCCTATCTATCAGGGTAAATTCCTGCTGCTCATCGGTCAACCGATTGAGGAAAATAAAAGTTCTTCCAGGCTGGCAGCCCAAGATATCCTGCCTCAGTTAGGGGGTGAAGACATTGATTATGACACCCAAATCGCTGTCTTGAAAAGTCCTCAACTCCTTAACCCCATCCTTAGTAAAATAACTCCTAAGTATCCCGACTTTACCTACAGTGATTTAATTAGTAAAACTGGCAAATCTGATCTCGAAATTAGTCAATTAAAAGATACGAAAGTTTTAGAAATTTCCTATCAAGATGCGGAACCGGAAAAAATTAAGCTGGTTTTAGATAATTTAGCCCGTCATTACCTAAACTATAGTTCTCAGGAACGGAAGACCGAAATTAATCAAGGGTTAGATTTTGTCAATGCACAATTGCCCGTGCTGCGGGAACGAGTTAATTCTCTACAAAAACAAATGCAGCAATTCCGGCAGCAATACAATTTCCTCGATCCCGATAAAGAAGCGACTCGTTTATCACAACAGTTAACCACTACTGAACAAGATTATCGAGCAGCCCAAGTCGCCCTTAACGAAATTAACTCTCGCTATCAAGCTTTACAGCAACAGGTGGGATTGGCCCCTAATCAAGCAATTATCGCCACTTATCTGAGTGAATCTCCCGGTTATCAAGATTTGCTCAAGCAGCTGCAGGAAGTGGAAGTGGAACTGGCGAAACAATCGGCAGTTTTTGCGAAAGATAGCCCGATAATCGCCACCCTAGAGGAAAAAAGAGCCAATTTACTGCCCCTACTGCAAAACGAGGCCCAGAGAACCCTAGGGGAAAAACTGCCCCAGACAGTGGGTAATTCCCCGGCTTTGGTATCTCAGAGCACTCTGCGAGTAGAACTAACCCAACAATTGGTGGAAGCCGCTAACAGTCGCCAAACCCTAGAAATTAAGGTAAAATCCCTTGCCCGGGCCCTCGAACAACAGAAAGCCTCGGTCAAAAATCTGGCGGTTTTAGCCCGTCGCTATACGGATTTGCAACGAGAATTGGAAATCGCCACCACCAGTCTCGGCCGTTTTCTGGAGGAACAACAAAAACTCCAACTGAAAGTGGCACAACAAGTAGTGCCTTGGCAACTGATTTCCCCCCCAGAAGTAGGGGAAGAATTCGTTTCTCCTAAACCCGTGCGAAATCTGGCTTTAGGGGTTATCGGTGGTCTGTTACTAGGTTTAGGGGCGGCCTTTTTAGCTGAAAGATTAGACCCTGTTCATCATAGTGCAGATGAACTAAAAGAAGATACTAAACTACCCCTCTTAGGTGCAATTCCCTGGCAAAAAGACCTCGGTACGATCGAAAAAGTGATCACCGCCGCCCTACCCCAGTTAACAGTCGGCGATCGCAAAATCACTATCCCTAATACTACCCCAAAATCGGCCGAAGAAAACCCCTCCTACTATAATTTCTCCCCCTTCTCGGAAGCTTTCCACACTCTTAACACCAATATTCGCCTCCTCGGTTCCGATTCCCCCCTCAAGTCCCTCGTGATTAGTTCTGTATCACCAGCAGATGGTAAAACCACCATGGCAATGAATATCGCTAAGGCTGCCGCTCGTATGGGACAAAAAGTCTTGCTGGTGGATGCCGACCTGCGACGACCCGATATTCACCATCGACTTAATCTTGATAACGACCACGGCCTTAGTAATGTCATCGCCGAGGGTCTCGATTGGAACGAGGCAATTCAATCCCTACCCCGCTACGAGAATTTATCGATTCTTACCGCCGGTCCAATTCCCCCAGATCCAACCCGCTTGCTTTCTTCCCAGAGAATGCAGGAGATGATCTCGCAATTACAGCAAGACCACGCTTTCGATCTAATTATCTACGATCTACCACCGATCGCCGCTTTTGCCGATGCCAAAATTCTCGCCGCCATGGCCACTGGCCTAATTCTCGTCACCAAATTGGGCAAAACCGATCGCTTTGTGCTGAAAAATCTGCTCGAAGATCTGAGATTATCCCACATTTCCGTGTTAGGTTTAGTGGCTAATAACGTTAGTCGGAAAGACCACAATTATCGTTACTATAGCCATTACTACGGCAAAAGATAATTAAATCCCATCCCAGTTACTATTTATCAGTTAAGTAGGTAGGTGTTAAAAATTGTCAGACACCCCCCTTATCAAGGGGGGCAGGGGGGATCGAACCCAAAATCTATCTTCTATTTAATTAGAACTACTTACTTATCCACTTTGTAATTGATCTTAAATGCGGGTTTTAATTTGGTATCGCAATGATCTGCGAGTTCACGATCACGAGGCAATTTATCGAGCCATTCAAGAACAATTAGAGATAATTCCCTTCTATTGTTTTGATGAGCGTCAATTTGGTCTTACTTCCTACGGGTTTCCAAAAACTGGCAAGTTCCGGGCTAAATTTTTATTAGAAAGCGTAGCAGATTTGCGACAATCTCTGGAAAGTTTAGGCAGTAATTTAATTATCCGATGGGGAAAACCAGAAGAAATTATCCCGCAATTAGTTCAAGAATTGCAGATAGCCAAGGTTTATTATCATCAAGAGGTAACAGCAGAGGAATTAGTGGTAGAAAAAGCTGTCAATAAGGCTTTATCTAGGGTTCTCGTGCAGATCAAAACTTTTTGGACAGCCACTTTATATCATCCTGATGATTTACCTTTTACCCTTAATCAACTACCGGAATTATTTACTAATTTTCGTAAACAAGTAGAACGTCATTGGGAAATAAGAACAACTTATCCCAGTCCGAAAAAGTTGACAAAATTACCTAAAATAGATTGGGGAAATCTTCCTAGTTTAAACGATTTGGGCTTAACAGAACCCATTCTAGACCGGCGAGGCTTTTTGTCGTTTCAAGGGGGTGAAATGGCAGGAAAATCACGGGTTAAGGAATATATTTGGGATAGTGATTCCTTAAAAACCTATAAGGAAACCCGCAATGAAATGTTAGGGACTAATTATTCCTCAAAGTTCTCAGCTTGGTTAAGTTTTGGCTGTCTTTCCCCCCGTTATATCTACGAGGAAGTACAAAAATATGAGCAAACAAGAGTAAAAAATGACTCTACCTATTGGCTGATTTTTGAATTATTATGGCGAGATTTTTTCCGATTTATTTGCAGTAAACACGGGAATAAAATTTTCTATAAATCTGGTTTGCAAGAACTTAATTTACCTTGGCTAGAAGATTGGGAAAGATTTAATCTCTGGTGTCAGGGAAAAACTGGTTATCCCCTTGTAGATGCTAATATGAGAGAGTTAGCCTCTACAGGATTTATGTCAAATCGTGGCCGGCAAAATGTCGCTAGTTTTCTGACCAAAAATCTCGGTATTGATTGGTGTATGGGAGCAGAATGGTTCGAGTCATTATTAGTTGATTACGATGTCTGTAGTAATTGGGGTAATTGGAATTACACTGCTGGTGTCGGCAATGACGCAAGGGGATTTCGTTATTTTAATATCCCTAAACAGTCGAGAGATTATGATCCCAAAGGCGATTATTTACGTCACTGGTTGCCCGAATTAGCTCTAATAAAAGGCGATAAAATTCACGAACCTTATAAGTTATCTCCAGAGGAACAAAAGCGTTATGGGGTGATTTTAGGGGTTAATTATCCTCGTCCCATTGTCGATTTTTTTCAATCGATCAAACACAACGAAAAAATTTATCTTCAGCATTTCAGTAATCAGTGAACAGTAATCAGTGGACTTCTACCTAATATTATACTCAAGACTAAAATTCTTTCTAGACAAGAAACTTACCCAAATAAAAATGATTTTAATGTACCCATATTTTTCAGTTAAATTGAATTGGCAACGACAGATATATATTTCAGTGCCGAACGACTAATTAGTACAAGTTATCAAAGCAAGCTCTGATTGAGTTATAATTTTTGGATATGTCTAATGAACTGATAACTGATAACTGATAACTGATAACTGATAACTGATAACTGATAACTGATAACTGATAACTGATAACTGATAACTGATAACTGATAACTGATAACTGATAACTGATAACTGATAACTGATAACTGATAAC
>NZ_JADBVM010000126.1:0-68072 GCF_020244875.1 Microcystis sp. M44BS1 | reverse complement strand
TGTGTTAGTAACTAATGAAAATCATGTGCTAGTAGTGGAAGTCAAAAGTAGTTTAAGTGTAGATGATGTCAAAGAATTAATCAAGAATCTAACAGAATTTAGGCAATTTTTCCCTGAATATAACCACAAACAATTATATGGGGCAGTAGCAGGCATTGAAATCGAAGAAGGAGCGGATAAATATGCTTATCGTCAAGGTTTATTTGTCTTGGCACAAAAGGGTGAAAATGTAGTGATTCTTAACGATACTGAGTTTCAACCAAAAACGTGGTATAATCCTTAAACTTGTCTTTGGGAAAGTCCAGTGCGATTCTGGTACTGTGCCGCAGCTGTAATCAGGTAAAAAGTAAAAAGAGTACATCTTCCCTTTTTCCTTGCGAGTCAGAATACCAATTACAAGCTTTTGATCGGTAGTATAGACAACTAATTTTCTAACTACTTCTCTGCGTCGCATGGAGAACAAACAACGGTGAATTGGTTAGTTAAAGCAAATGCTTGTCCCGGTTTATTTTATGGAACTGCTGCCCAGGATGGGTTTTTAATTCGTCTCCGCACCCCCGGTGGATGGCTCAATTCTCCACAGGGAAAAGCGATCGCCACTTGGCTCGAACAATGGCAGAGTACAATACAAGTTACCAATCGGGCAAATCTGCAAATTCGCGGACTGCAAAAATCCCCCAGTTTAGAAGAATTTCAAACCCTGCAAAAATTAGGGTTAGCTGCCCATAATCCCAGTATCGATCATCTGCGTAATATAATGTCCAGTCCCACGGCTGGAATTGACTGCCAAGAATTGATCGATACTCGTCCATTAGTCCAAGAATTAGATAATTTTATCCAAAATTATCCATCAATTGCCCAACTAAGTCCTAAATTTAGTATCGGGATCGATGGCGGTGGTGCAGTGGGAATTGGCACTGGTTCAACTATGGCCTGGCAACACCGCTATAACGAGATTCATCTATCAGCAATTGCCCTCAATAATCCGACAAATTTAACTTCTATTGTTTGCTTTCGATTAGCACTTGCAGGAGATAAACAGTTATATGAAACGGACTTATTAATTGAGCCAGAAAACTGTTTAGCTGTGGTCAAAGCTTTAGTAACGGTTTATCTCGATTATGTTCAACAAACCCCTAACATCAAGGGGAAAAAACCGCGGATGAAACACCTACTCAAAGATTGGGGATTGACAAAATATCTCGAACAAGTTAACTCCCAATTACATCGGACTTCTACCAGCATAATACAACGGCAAGAATGCCAGCAAACTGCCCATTCTACTCAACCCTATTTTCATCTGGGAATTCATCCTCAAAAGCAACCCGGATTGTCTTATATTGGCCTATCATTAAGATTAGGACAATTGACGGCTAATCAACTATGGGGATTAGCGGCACTATCAGAAACTTTTGGCAGTGGTCAGTTACGATTAACCCCTTGGCAGACTGTTATATTACCCGATATTCCCGATGAAAAAGTGTCAGAATTGTTGCCAAAACTGGCATCACTAGGATTATCCGCTTCTCTTGGATGGGATGCGGGGATAGTTGCCTGTAGCGGTAAACCGGGTTGTGCAGCAGCAGCCACTGCAACTCAAATTCATGCTTCTCTCCTGGCAGATTATTTGCAGGAACACTTAACCTGCAATTCTCCTGTTAATATTCACTTGACAGGTTGTGCTAAATCCTGCGCTCAACCGAGTCCAGCCGAAATTACCCTTTTAGGAACTACCATCGAGGAAAATGGCCAAATAATGGAAGCTTATCAAGTCTATATGGGTGATAGTCAAAAATTATTAGAAACACCCATATTTGAGGGAGAATTTACCAAGATTACCCCGCTCATAGCCCAAATTTTAAGCTCCCAAAAATCGAAAAATTTAGATGAATAGAATGGAATACATTAAGAATGGTGAAGAAATTTACCGCAAATCTTTTGCTATTATTCGGGCTGAAACTAACTGGAAAAATCTCCCCGATGATTTAGCTCATGTGGCAGTTCGTCTAATTCATTCCTGCGGGATGACAGACATAACAGAAGATTTAGAAGCATCACCAGACGCGGTTAAAATCGGACGAAATGCCCTCGCTGGGGGTGCAGCAATTCTCTGTGATTCTCAAATGGTCGCTAATGGCATTACCAAAGCCCGTTTACCTAAAAATAATCCGATTATTTGTACCCTCAATCATCCAGAAGTAACCCAGTTAGCACGGCAAATTAATAATACCCGGTCCGCTGCCGCTTTAGAACTTTGGCGACCTCATTTAGCTGGAGCAGTGGTAGCCATTGGTAATGCACCAACCGCACTTTTTCACCTACTAGAATTGCTCGATCAAAATGTAGATAAACCGGCTTTGATCTTGGGCTTTCCCGTGGGATTTGTAGGAGCGGCAGAGTCGAAAATAGAATTAGCAACTAATAGTCGTGGCGTGCCATTTATTACCCTGCACGGACGTAGGGGAGGCAGCGCAATCGCAGCAGCAGCAGTCAATGCTTTAGCAAAAGAGAACGAATTATGAATAAATTAGGCAAACTTTATGGATTAGGAATCGGTCCCGGTGATCCCGAATTGTTGACGCTAAAAGCACACCGGATTCTCACAACTGTTCCAGTAATTGCTTATCCTACCTTAGAAAGTGGCAAAGTTTTGGCACGGGCAATTGTCTCGGATTTTATCCGTCCCGAGCAGATAGAAATTCCCATGCCTTTACCTTTTAGTGTCGAGCGCAGTTCTCAACCTCATTATGATATTGCCGCCGAAAATATCGCCGAACAGTTAAACTTAGGTCGAGATGTGGCGGTTTTATGTGTGGGCGATCCGATGTTGTATGGCACATTTATGTATATCTTTAATCGCTTGTGCGATCGCTTTTCCATTGAAGTTGTACCTGGTATTTCTTCAGTGATGGCAAGTGCAGCAATGCTGGGTGTACCTATCACTTATCGAAATGACGTATTTAGTATCATGCCCGCTACTTTAGAGGCGGAAATATTGCGGGATCGCCTAGCATTTATCGATGCAGCAGCGATTATTAAATTAGGCAGACATTTCGCTAAAGTTCGTGATATTCTCCAGGAATTAGGATTATTAGAACGCGCCCTCTACATCGAACGAGCAACCCTACCCAATCAGCAAATTATTCCGATTACCGAAATCGATCCAGAGGCTGTCACCTACTGGTCATTAATTCTGATTCCTAGTAAAACTAAACCCCAATAACTCTATAGACATAGTTAAATCTTCTATCCCCTACCTGACAGAACCCATCGGGTTTAGATGATATGATGAAAATGTCTTTTCTTCATTGCTTTTTTGTTCCACAGGAGGTTATATATCGCGTTTCTCGGATTGATAAGGTAATCTATTTTCTTCTCCCTTCTCTGTCACCTAAAAATAACTACCATGTCCGATTCTCCTGCTTGTAAATTGCGTTACCCAACGTACCTTTTTTTCTGAATTATGATTTTTATAAAAACTCAACATTTTTATACATATAATCAGGCTCTAAACATTCCCAAATTAAAACTAAATCACTAATAATTTTGCCAATAGATTGACGTTGATGTGAATAAATAATCCCCCAATGCTCTAATCCCATTGAAGACAAAACCAGAAAATCATCATCAAAAGTAAAAATGACTCGGCCTTGCGATAAAGCATATGCTAATTGTTCCTCATCGGAAGACCCCATCAGTCCTTTTTCTGGAGAAGTTGTAACATCAATCCCTCGCATTCTTAAACCTTTAGTGATCGCATTAGAGACGCTTTCATCTAGGTTAAACTTAAGCTTATTGGCCATTATTTCCCTTTAAAAGTTTTTCGACCAATGAAGGTTTATCCCCTTGTAACTGTTTAGCAAAATTTTCGCTGGATTCAATATCTTGGCGAATTTCTTCTCGATGCTCATGGTAATAAGCTAAAGCTGCATAAACATCAGCTAAAGTAATCGTTGGATAATTATAAACAATTTCATCAGGACACATCGCCATTCTTTCATGCCAAATAACAATGTCTTGTACCTTAATCCGATGTCCAGCAATACGAGGTTTATCGCCACAAACACCAGGTGTTACTTCAATATGCTGTTTAAGCACTAAAGATGACATAATAACTCATTTACTCTACTTCTAGATATCATAGCATTTTTCTTGAAAAAACGCAACCACCGATCTTTTAGGATACGTTACCTAACGTGCCTTTTAATGTGAAACATTTTATACATTTTCATATTATTATCCGTTACGCTATGCTAACATATTCTACTGTTACTGCTACAATTGGCTCCAAAGACCACTATAACCAACTAAAACCATGACTCAAGCCACTTTTGCAGAAATACTAGAAGCAACCGAACAACTTACCCCAGAAGATCAAGAACAACTTATTCACCTGTTAAAAAAGTGAAAGACATGGACGAGGCTCAACAATACCTCAACAACTAATGGAAAGTATTCCGGCAAGATTAAAATAAATTAAGGTCATCTGGCCGCAGTCAGTTTTAACCGACTGAAAATATTACTTGGTTTGAGGAGCTTTTTAAATTGACAGACGAGCGCGTTTATTGGTTAGCATGGTCAAGTATTGCTGGAGTTGGGGCAATTTCCCTGAAACGACTCTATCAGCATTTCGGCAGTGTCGCTGTGGCCTGGAATGCCACCGATACTGCGATCGCAGAAGTGGCAGGATTCGGCAAAAAGTCAATGGCAGCGGTACGGGAAGGGCGATCGCAAATTGACCCAGAAGCTCTTTTCGCCGAACATATCCAGAAAAACCCCCTTTTTTGGACTCCTAGCGACCCAGAATATCCCCGCTTTCTCTGGGAAATTCCCAGTCCTCCCCCCTTACTTTACTATCAAGGAAAGGTCAATTTAGAGGAAAATCAGGGAAATATCCCCACCGTCGCCATTGTGGGTACTCGTAACCCCACGGATCACGGCCGGCGCTGGGCGCGGCGCTTAAGTACCCTTTTGGCCCAACAGGGATTTACTATTGTTTCTGGCATGGCCGAAGGAATTGATGGCGAGGCACACCAAAGCTGTTTAAAAGCAGGGGGAAGAACGATAGCCGTCTTGGGAACAGGGGTCGATGTGGTTTATCCTAGTCGTCATCGGCAGCTACAGGCGGACATCCAAAAGCAGGGTTTAGTCATTAGTGAACATCCTGCGGCAACGCAGCCGAATAAAGCCCATTTTCCCAGTCGTAATCGCATTATCGCCGGTTTAAGTCGCGCCACGATTGTTATCGAGGCCCCCGAAAGGTCAGGCTCCCTGATTACGGCCAGTTATGCTAACGAATTTGGCGGCGATATCTATGCTTTACCCAATTCTCCCGATATTGCCGCCGCTAGGGGTTGTTTACAACTCATTCATCAGGGAGCAGAAATTATCGTTTCTGAGGAGAAATTATTAGAAATGTTGGGGGCAATTCCCACCACGAACCAATCCGCACCAGTGAATCCCTCCCCTTCACTCCCTCCAGAGACATCCCCGGTCGTTAATGCTGCTCCTCCAGTCAATCTAGAACCTAGACTAGCACAAGTGTATCAGTTATTTAACCGAGATCCCCTGTTGTTTGACATTATTGTTGAAAAAATGCAAATCCCCACCTCAGAAGTGGCGGGGATATTATTGGAATTAGAATTAATGGGTTTAGTGACTCAGTTACCCGGTATGCGTTACCAGAAAACCTAGTCAACCCCCAAATGCTTATTTAGGGTATTAGCTAAAGTAGTTTTCGGTGCAGCCCCAACCACCAGATCAACTTTTTGACCCCTTTTGCGGATCATCAGATTCCAGGTATTTATTTAAGGTATTGGCTAAAGTGGTTTTAGGTACAGCCCCGACCACCATATCGACTTTTTGACCTCCTTTGAAGATCATCAGAGTAGGAATACTGCGAATCCCGTACTGACTAGCGATATTGGGGTTTTCGTCGGTGTTGAGTTTCACCACCTTGACTTCCCCTTCGAACTGTTTGGCAATTTCCTCGACAACGGGAGCCACCATTCGACAAGGGCCGCACCAAGGAGCCCAGAAATCCACTAGGACAGGGTCGGCACTATCTAAAACTTCGTCTTTAAAGGTGGCATCTGTAACGGCAGTAACCTCTGACATACTTAAGAAATCCTCTAGTAATCACGGTTATCTAGAATACGCAAAAAATCCGTTCTAGAGATTCGTGGTGCGATGTTGACATTCCACTGGTGAAAAGGACGAGAACTAGCTCTAAATCCAATGTAAAGGCCTTAACTTGCATCAGAGGTAGCTTCTTGGATCAATTTCACAAGGGGCATTCTTGTATTTTATAACCCTAGAGGCTCTATTTTGACTTTTTTTTGATAAAGTTTTGTAATATTGCCCGAGTCAAGCATGGGTGATGACAGCCGGATAAAATTTTCTTGAAGAAAAACCCGAAAAGTCAGCGATTTTATCTAGGCTTAACCTGAGTTTGATTATGATCGGCATAGCCCACTTCCTAATTGAGCTTTTTTATGAAAATTCTGGTCTTAAATGCGGGATCGAGCAGTCAAAAAAGTTGTTTATACGATTTAGATTTTTTCCCCTCCCATCCTCCCCAACCAATTTGGGCAGCGGGGATCGATTGGACGGTTAACCCTGATTACGGGGTTTTAACGGTAAAAGCCAAGGGAATTAAACAGGAAATTAATCTTTCTAGTCAGGATCGTCCGGCGGCAATTGCTCGGATGTTAGATACCTTAGTCACTGGCGAAACTAAGGTACTGGCTAATTTCGCCGACATTAGTATCGTCGGTCATCGAGTTGTCCATGGTGGCACGGAATATTCCCAGGCAACTATGATCACTCCCCAAGTCAAAGAAACGATTAAAAAGCTGATTCCCCTTGCTCCTAGCCATAATCCCGCTCATTTAGAAGGAATTGAAGCGATCGAGCAAGTTTTAGGCGATGTTCCTCAAGTAGCAGTGTTTGACACCGCTTTTCATCGTTCTATCCCTCCTGAGTCTTCTCTTTATCCCATTCCCTACCAATGGAGTGAACTGGGAATCCGTCGCTATGGTTTTCATGGCACCAGTCATCAATACTGCTCCCAACGGGCCGCCGAATTGTTAGGAAAACCCCTAGAATCCTTGAAAATGGTCATCTGTCATCTAGGCAATGGCGCTTCCCTATCGGCAGTCAAGGGGGGTAAAAGTATCGATACTACTATGGGATTTACTCCCCTAGAGGGATTGATGATGGGAACCCGCAGCGGTTCGATCGATCCAGGGATTCTGATTTATCTAGAGCGAGAATATCAATATAATCCCGATAGTTTAAATAGCTTACTCAATAAAGAATCGGGTTTAAAGGGAATTTCGGGTATTTCTGGGGATATGCGGGCAATTACCACGGCGATGGCCGAAGGGAACGAGAGGGCAAAATTAGCATTTGAGATGTATATTCATCGCCTGAAAAGTTTAATCGGATCGATGATCGCTTCTCTAGAGGGGTTAGATGTCTTGGTATTTACGGCAGGAATCGGCGAAAATTCAGCTTTAGTACGGGAAAAAGCCAGTCAAGGCTGGTCTTTTTTGGGTTTAGAGTTAGATTTGGCTAAAAATGCCGCTCGTCCCCAGGATGAGGATATCGCCACCGACACATCTAAAGTACGAGTGATGGTAATTGCTACGGCGGAAGATTGGGCGATCGCACGAGAATGCTGGCATTTATCTCCATAGACCTTACCTTTGGCCATTCTCTTTTGGCTGTTCCGTTGTGGGAATCTCCATAATTGGATGGTTAAGAGCAATCATCAAATGGTCTCCCTCTTGGCTAATACTGCTCGGACTGCTCGCCATTTGGGAGAGGGGAGCATTGCGTCCCGAGACGAAGTAGGAGCCAACAGCGATCGCCATAGCCGTTAAAATTGCGCCACCATAAACATAATATTGCCGACGACGCTGACCATCGACTTTTCTGAACACCTGTTCTGCTAATCGGTCGCTGGCCATAGTAGCCGGTACGGGAATTTGCTTTAAATTAGTTTGTAATCCCAAGAGCTGCTGATAGAGTTTTTTAGCGGCAGCATCATGGTCTAACCAATGCTGAACTAGCTTCCTTTCCTCTACCGTTACTTCGTTATCAATATAGGCGCTAATTAAATCGAAACGATGAGCTTCTTCGTTATCCTCATCTAAGAATAAAATATCCTCGGCTGCGGAGTCGGAATCGCTGTCATCGTGACGTAACAAAGACTTTATCCATTGAACATCTTCGGGTTGATAATTATTCATGGTTGACCTCGACCAGAAGCGATCGGTATGCAATCACTTTTCACCAGCACGGAGCTAGTTAAATTTAACGACTCCTCACTTCGGCCGTTAGTGCCGAATCACCACAATATTCTTTAGCCTTCTGTAAAATAGGGCTGTAAAACAGATTGTAATTTAGCGCGAGCGCGAGCAATGCGAGATTTAACAGTTCCTAAAGAAACTCCCGTCATCTCGGCAATTTCTTCGTAGGCCATGCCTTCAATTTCTCGCAGAATAATAGTTGTCCGAAAAGCTTCTGGTAAACCAGCGATCGCCGCCTGCAATTGATCGTAGAATTCGTGGGTGGTGAGATGTTCATCGGGACTGGGGTAATCGGACTCGATATCCCAATCGATTTCGCCATCTTCCACGCGCCGGGGAGCATCGAGAGAAATGGGGTGATTAACCCGCTTGCGTTTCCGCAATTCGTCGTAAAAAAGATTAGTAGCAATGCGACTTAACCAACCGCGAAACTTGAGGGGTTCATGGAGACGGTTAATATTGCGATAGACGCGAATCCAGACCTCTTGAGCCAAATCAGCGCGATCTTGCCAATCGGGAGCCAAATGATAGAGTAATTTATCAATATGAGCTTGATAGCGCCGCAGCAGTTCCGCAAAAGCTGCTCGATCTGGCTGACACCCTTCCTGACAGCGTGCAATTAGATCGTAGTTGGAGAGTTTGTCAGGGGACACGGGGTTTTGAGACTGTTTGGACTCAAGTGACCAAGATGCTGGAATCGATTGACTCATGGGATTTCCTCTAAGGATATAAACTCCTCACTCAGAGCTTGAGGACGGGAGAAGTCAGTAAAGGTTCCCGAAAATAAATAATTTTTTTCCCATATTTTGATTCTAACCGATCGGGGCATTCATCTGGGGGAGCAAGTGGGGTGTCCGGTGTCGGGTGTGGGGAGTATTTTCAGTGAACAGTAAACAGTAAGCCCTAATTAGTGAACTGAAAACTCACATCTGATCACTGATAACTGATCACTGATCACTGATAACTGATCACTGATACAAGCCTGACTCCTGACGGCTCTGAAGTTAGGTTTTTTCCTTAGCGAGAATAAAGACGCTGCCTTCGCTGCCGCGGCCGACGCGGAGATCTTCATCGAGATAGGTGATATCGAGCCAACCTGTTTGTTGGCGATTATTGACAGAAAAATCGAGGGGAGGGAATTTTTGGCCACTCTCGATCGCATCGATAAATTCTTGGGGAGAATGATAATTGAGAAGACGTTGCAGACCGAGGATCGATCGCTCAAATTTGACCATTATCCGACGCTCGGATGTGGGTTCAAAGGTAGCGGAGACGATTACTACCCCTTCTAGCCAAGCTAGGCCGATAATTTCGGCGATATTGTAGAGTTTGGCCTTGTTCAGGTCGAGATATTGATAAATTTGCCCTAATTGAAAAAAAGGTAGGCGATCTATTCCCAGAATGTTGCGGCTGCTGGTGAATAGCAAACGCCAATTGCCCCCTAATAGTTGTTTAACTTCGAGGGGATGGGGATGGGGATTGTGATCCTCCAATTGTTCGATCGCCGCTAAAATCCGCACGCGGTCGCTTTCCGTGGCCAGGAGTCCGCGATTTCTACCAGCGATCAATTCCAGTAATTTCGCTTTGGCATCCATAGAATAGACCTCTTGTAAAAATCAAAAATTGTTGTTAGGGTTAGGAGTCAGTAGCCAGGACAATTAAAAATGAATAATAATCAATTAAATGGTCTATTTACAGATTTTATGCAATTTAATCCTTATTTGTGCCGTTTTTGAACCCTCAAAAATTAATTATGCAAGAGGTTTAATCTCCCTTACTTTTATAAACTGCCTCGATCCGCTAGGTACTCGATCGAGGTTTTTGGTGGTCCCAAGAGGTTTACTTGCGCTGATGATTTGAGAGTTTCAACGGAGTTTTAACCTCGGTGAGCGGCATTTTTAACTGTTGGCCTCACTATTTTAACACAGATTAAATGCCTAGGTTTTAAAACTTTTTCATAACCGTAATTAAGTGATCGAAATAGGGAGTAATTGCGTTTTTTTCTGAGTTGCTAAAATACTCTAAGCTGTATTGTTTTAAGGCTTCTAACCCCGAAATCATTGCCCGATCGTTATCAACGATAAAAGTAGCATTATCCCGCAGTTTTCGAGCTTGTTGACTAGAAACAAGTAAATCAGGCTCTAAATTGACGATAGTATCTAAATCGCTATCACTGAGATAGCAAGTTTGCTCATCCGCTTGTTGCCAAATAGCGATCGCTGCTTGCTGATAGGGCCAATCAGCGAAACTGATGATTTTTGCTTTTGGGATTAATTGCTGGGCGCGCTCACTCAAAGGCATCGATCGCTCTCCTTCGGGTCAGATTAGGCAGTTAAGATCACTTTTAGCATAAGTAGCTGGTTATAATTAAATTAAAAATGGATTTTAGGTTCGATCCCCCCTGCCCCCCTTGATAAGGGGGGTGCCGATCCCCCCTTAGTCCCCCCTTAATCCCCCCTTAATAAGGGGGGCATCTGATAATTTTTAACGCCTACCTACTTAAATAATCGAAAAATTAGCGATAACTCAAGATTTTTTGCAATCTGTTGGGGAGGATCGCTTACAATAAACAAAAGCTAAGTCATTATATTTTGATCATCATGTCAGTTTTAATAGCGATCGGTGTACTTGCCCTATTAATTGTCGTTCACGAATTAGGTCATTTTGCCGCTGCTCGTTGGCAATCTATCCATGTTAATCGCTTCTCCATCGGTTTTGGTCCAGCTTTAGCTAAATATCAAGGCAAAGAAACAGAATACGCCCTCCGCGCCATTCCTTTAGGGGGTTACGTTGGTTTTCCTGATGACGATCCCGATAGTCAAATTCCCAATAACGATCCTGATTTATTACGCAATCGTCCTGTTTTTGATCGAGCTATCGTCATTAGTGCGGGAGTAATTGCTAATTTAATTTTTGCCTATTTTTTGCTTGTTACCCAAGTCGCTACGGTGGGTTTTTCCCAAATTAACTATCAAGAAGGGGTAATTATTCCTGAGGTTTTCACGGCTGAAAATTCTGTCGCTAAACAAGCGGGAATACAAGCAGGGGATATCGTTCTCGCTATCAATGATCAGCCCCTTGGTGCTTCTCAAAATGCCATTATTGACTTCCGTGACATTATTCAATCTTCCCCCGATCAACCCCTAAAATTAACCATCAAACGCCCGACAGAAACTCTCAATTTAATCGTTACTCCTGAATTGGGAAGTGATGGTCAGGGTAAAATTGGGGTTAGATTGGCTCCTAACGGTGAAGAAACTCGCCTGAAAGCCGATAATTTTGGGCAAGCTTTTAGCTTGGGTACGGGTGAATTTCAACGATTAACCCTATTAACCGTTCAAGGTTTTGGGCAGTTAGTTAGTAACTTTAAAGACAGTGTTCAACAGGTAGCAGGACCGGTTAAAATTGTCGAATACGGAGCAGCGATCGCTCGTAATGATGCGGGGAATCTTTTTCAATTTGCCGCCCTAATTAGTATTAACTTAGCGGTGATTAATATTCTGCCTTTACCTGCTCTTGATGGTGGTCAATTAGTATTTTTATTAATCGAGGCTTTGGTAGGTAAACCTCTCCCAACTAAACTGCAAGATAACATCATGCAAACAGGTCTAGTTTTACTCTTAGGATTGGGAGTTTTCTTAATCGTGCGCGACACGGCTAACCTAGCAGTTTTTCAGGATTTATTCCAGTGATGGCCTCTCGAAAAAAAACTGAAGTTCAACTGCGCGCCCTAGAGATTTTAAGCAACTTAAAGCAATTATATCCAGAGGCAACCTGTAGCTTAAATTATCAAACTCCCGTGCAGTTATTGGTGGCAGTTATTCTCTCGGCACAATGCACTGATGAGCGGGTAAATAAGGTGACTCCTGCTTTATTCGCTCGTTTTCCCGATGCCAAATCCTTAGCTTTTGCCGAGCGAGAGGAGTTAGAAACTTTCATTCGTTCCACGGGATTCTATCGCAATAAAGCTAAAAATATTCAGGGTGCTTGTCAAAAAATCCTCAAGGATTTTCAGGGGGAAGTACCCAAGACAATGGAGGAATTATTAACTTTACCCGGGGTAGCTAGAAAAACGGCTAATGTGGTACTCGCTCACGCTTACGGGATTATTGAGGGGGTGACAGTAGATACCCACGTTAAGCGCTTAAGTAATCGTTTGGGTTTAACTACTAATAACGATCCAGTGAAAATTGAACGGGATTTAATGGCTTTACTACCTCAACCAGATTGGGAAACTTTTTCTATTAGTATTATTTACCACGGCCGGGCGGTTTGTAAAGCGAGAAATCCCGCTTGTTTTTCCTGCCAATTAGCCTCTCTTTGTCCCACAGCAAACAGTAAACAGTAAACTGATAACTCACACCTGATAAGTAGGGAGGCACAATTATTTGTAGGATGGGTTAGCGGTAGCGTAACCCATGCAGGCGTTGGGTTTCATGCTTCAACCCAACCTACGTTTATCTTATATTTAATTCCACCCACCTACTTAACTGGTAACTGAATCACTGATAACTGATAACTGATAACTGATAACTGATAACTGATGTGGGGGGCTATAATGGGAAAAAATAGCTCATCCACCAATCTTATGAGTCAAGGATCACGGCAAGAAATAAAAACCCAAGCAATAATCCTCGCTACCTTTGTGGCGATTTTTTGGCTGTTAGAGATTTTAGATCAATTTGTTTTTCGGGGCAGTTTAGACTATTTCGGGATTATTCCCCATCAAGTCATCGGATTGCGGGGTATTCTGTTCGCACCTTTCCTACACGGGGACTTTCCCCATCTTATCGCTAATACGGTTCCTTTCCTGATTCTTGGTTGGTTGGTGATGTTACAGGAAACCAGTGACTTTTTTATTGTGACTGGGTTAACTATGCTGGTGGGGGGGTTAGGAGTCTGGTTATTTGCTACTCCCGGATCCATCCATATCGGGGCAAGTATCTTGATTTTTGGCTATTTAGGTTTTTTATTACTGCGGGGCTATTTCCAAAGAAATATTCCTTCTATACTCTTGTCAATTTTAGTCTTTTTACTCTACGGTGGCACAATTTGGGGCGTTTTGCCTTCCCGTCCGGGGATTTCTTGGCAAGGACATTTATTTGGTTTCCTAGGCGGGGTTTTAGCCGCCAAATTAATCGCCACCGAAAAGAAACATTATCCCTAAACGGGGGAACCTTCTATCTCGCTACATACTTCATAAAAATCGGTGACAGGCGGTTTCGCAAACAGAGGAGCCATGGATTTCAGCAATAATTCGTGGGCTTCGCTTTTATTTGCCTCCATATCATCGATTTTATCCCAGATGATCACGGCAATTCCTTCGTCGGTTCCGGGTTTTTGCAGCAGAAAGGCCCCCTGGAATCCCGTGGAATAGGTGGAAACGGCCTTTTCGTAGAGTTTTTGGGCTTCGGAAAAACACCCCGGTTTGAATTCACCAATAGCCACATAGGCGTATTTATGTTTGAGAAAATCGAGAAATTCTGGCATGGCAATCAGGGGAAATGGAATAAATCTTTCTTTCTACTCCCATTAAAACTTAGATCGATCGCCCCCTCCGCCCCATCGACATATTTTTTTAACTAAGCTTCCCCAATTGTCTCTTTTTTTGTTAGCTTATATGTAGTCGTTATGAGTTTGTATAAGTTCTATGATCAAAATTGTTGGTATTAATGGCAGTTTACGCCCCGGATCCTATAGTGCGATGGCGTTAGAAGTTGCTATCAGTCGAGTACAGGCGTTAGGAGTAGAAACAGAGATAATTGACCTGAGAAAACTCTCTTTACCCTTCTGTAACGGGGGAGATGACTATTCTGACTATCCCGATGTGGCCAAAATGCAGCAAACGGTTAAATCGGCAGCGGGATTAATTTTGGCGACACCGGAGTATCATGGCAGTGTCAGTGGTGTGATGAAGAATGCCCTAGATTTAATGAGTTTTGAGGAGTTATCGGGAAAGGTTGCTGGATTAATCAGTGTTTTAGGCGGCCAATCCAATAGTAACGCCCTAAATGACTTAAGAATCATTCTCCGTTGGGTTCACGCTTGGGTAATTCCGGAACAAATTGGTTTAGGACAAGCGTGGAAAGTCTTCAACGAAGAAGGAGAAATCCTTGACGAGAAGCTTTCCCAACGTTTTGACGCTTTTGCGCGAAGTTTAGTCGATCATACCCGTAAACTCAACGAGATCTAGTAATATCGATGGTGATTTTACCGGTGAAATGGGGAATTGGGGCGGCAGGTTTCGATAATTGTACTCTTACCTGTCGCACTCGATCGAGTTGTAGGATATCCTCAGCGATAACCGTGGCCAATTTTTCCACTAGGGCAAATTTGCTGGTTTCAATCTGGTGTTTGACAATTTCGATCGCCTGTCGATAATCTAGGGTATCTTCAATCGCGTCACTTTTGCCAGCAATGCTGATATCAAGTTCTAGGGATAAATCTACCTCAAACCATTGACCTAAAACCTGTTCTTCGGCCAGATATCCTGTGTAACCGTAGGCACGAATTCCTGTAACGTGAATAGTATCCATAGATAGTTAAATTTAAAAACTGGTGGCTTTTGCCACAAAGATGAAGTGTAACCTAATTTGGTATCGACGACCGACTTGCCAAAATGAAAACTTCCTACCCGACCATTAGGATAACTGCTATAAATTATAGTTTAGACGGCTCTTACCTGTTCGGCGTAATCTTTGGAGCGTAGTTGACGGAAACCTTGAAAAGCCAGTTGTCTCAAATTTAGAGGTAAATAGGAAAGCAGTAAACCCAGTCTAGCTCGTCGGGATTTTCCTAACAATTGCGAGGCTTTTTCTATTAAAACTCGCCCAGCTTCGGTTTCTCCCTTTTCAATTAATTTTATTCCCAAAGATTCCTGTAAAAAAGCCGCTTTTTTTACTCTTTCTTCTTCTAATTTTAGATCATTAAAGTGATAACTTTCTGTACAAAACAGTTTTGCTTGCAAAAAGTGAACCGCTTGTTTTAAGCTAGTTTGACCGCCATGGAAACGATATTCCATTAATAATTCTGGCAGAAAATAAGCTTGTTTTCCCGCTAAAGCTAAACGCACTAATAAATCAAAATCTTCACAACCATCCGCTGGAGAGCGCATATAATCCACATCGGCTAAAGATTGATAACGAAAAAGAGTCGAACCCACCTGTAAACTTTGATAGTAAAAAGTTTGTCTCTCTAAATCAGTAATAATCCCTTGTTGTAATCTGTCTTTGCCCCATTTTGCTGAATTTTCCTGGGTTGCTGAGGCAACTTTTTGTCCAAATTTATCAATAATCCAGTGATCGGTACAGACAAAATCAACCTTTTTTTCTTGATCTAAAATAGGGACAGTTTTCGCTAAAAATTCAGGAGTTAGTCCATCATCATCATCGAATTTAATAAAATATTCTCCCCGAGCAGCCGTAAAACCCGATCGCATATTTAAACTTCTGCCAATATTTTGCGGATGACGCCGATAAATTATTCTCGAATCCTGAAATGCTGCCACCACTTCTGGGGTATGATCAGAAGAACCATCATCACAAACAATTAACTCAAAATCTTCATAAGTCTGCCCCAAGACACTATTAATCGAATAGCTGAGATAATCGGCGCGGTTATAGGTGGGAATACAAACAGTTACTTTCGGCATAATATTTTCAGTGATCAGTTATCAGTAATCAGTTATCAGTGGAGAGTGTTATAGCAGTTATCTTCATGGTGAGATAGGAAGTTTTCCTTTTGGGGAGTCGGTCGTCGGTCGTCAATACCAAATTAGGTTATACTTCATCTTTACGAGAAACGCTATAAGTAAAAAGCAATCTCCTGTCTCCTGTCTCGGAGTATCCTGTCTCCTCAAGTATTTTTACATTTTTGCAAAGGAATGTTAAGTTTTAGGGTATTGAATGAGTAACCTTGATAGCCATGGCTCCTAAAATAGCAGGGATTATCTGTACCCACAACCGCGATCACTACCTAGCAGCAGCGATCGATAGTCTTTTAGCGCAAACCTGCCCAGATTGCGAGATTTTAGTGGTTGATAACGCATCTACCGATAAAACCCGTCAAGTGGCCGAGTCTCGTCTGGGAGATGGGCGGCTAAAATACGTTTACGAACCTATTTTAGGGCTATCTACCGCCAGAAATCGCGGGGCGAAGGAAACTAGAGCGCCGATTTTAGCCTATTTGGATGACGATGCGATCGCTAGTCCTCAATGGTTGCAAATTCTGTTAAATGCCTACGAAAATAACCAAAAACTGGCAGTAGCTGGGGGAAAAGTCACCTTAATTTGGCCGCAAGGCTACAGTCAACCCAATTGGTTATCCGATCAGTTAGCAGGGGGTTTAGGGGCTTTCGATTTGGGCGACAATGTGGTATATATCAGCCAAGCGGATTTAACTCCGCGAGGGGTTAATTACTCAATCCGGCGAGATTTCTTGGAGAAGATTGGCGGTTTTGACCCTAATTTGGGAAGAATTGGTAAAAAACTTCTTTCTAACGAGGAATTATACACTACAGAACTAGCACTCGCCCAGGGATGGCAAGTAGGCTATTTTCCCGCAGCATTGGTGGAACACAATGTTGCCCCGGAAAGAATCAATCGTCAATGGTTTATGCGTCGTAGTTGGTGGCAAGGCATCAGCGAACACTACCGGGAAGAAGTGGCAGGAAGGACGGGATTGGCTCAATTTAGGCGAGGAGGTGAGCGTTTGGTGAGAGGATTGGTTAAATATGTCAAATTTATCAATGATCCCGCTAAAAGCTTTGATAATCTTCTCTATGCCTACGGACAAATCGGTTATTTAAGCGAGGCCGCCAAGGCGATGTTAAACCCGCAAAAGTAAATTATTGTAAATAAATGAGTAAAAAAGCGTTAATTTGTGGTATATCGGGGCAGGATGGAGCCTACCTAGCCGAATTACTGTTAAAAGCCGGCTATACAGTTTGTGGCACCTCCCGGGATGCCCAAATGTCCTCTTTTAGTAACCTGAAACGTTTGGGAATCAAGGAACAGGTAAAACTAGAATCAATGGCACTGAATGACTTTCGCAGTGTCCTACAGATGTTAATTAAAATTCAGCCCGATGAGGTCTATAATTTGGCTGGACAAAGTTCTGTGGGTTTATCCTTCGAGCAGCCAGTGGAAACCTTAGAAAGTATTGCCACGGGAACCTTAAATCTCTTAGAAGCAATTCGATTTACCAGAGCAAAAATTAAATTATATAATGCCGGATCGAGTGAATGTTTCGGGGATATCGGCGATAATTCTGCCGACGAAAATACCCCTTTTCGTCCTCGCAGTCCCTACGCTGTGGCCAAATCGGCGGCTTTTTGGGAAGTGGCTAATTATCGAGAAGCCTACGGAATTTTTGCCTGTTCAGGCATACTTTTCAATCATGAATCTCCCCTGCGTCCCGAGCGCTTTGTTACCCAAAAAATTATTGCTGCCGTGGCTAGAATTGCCCAAGGAAGTCCCGAGACTTTACACTTAGGAAATATGGATATTCAAAGGGATTGGGGTTGGGCGCCGGAGTACGTTGAAGCGATGTATTTAATGCTGCAACAGGAGCAACCCGATGATTACGTCATTGCCACGGGAGAAAGTTCAAAACTGGAGGATTTTGTGGCCACAGCTTTTGCTACTGTGGGCTTAAATTGGCAAGATCATGTAATTTCCGATCGAAGTTTATTAAGACCAACAGATTTAGCCATTAGTCGCGGCAATCCCAACAAAGCTAAGGAAAAATTAGGTTGGCAAGCACAATACAAAATGACTGATATTGTCCGCATGATGGTAGAAAATCGTTTAGAGAAATAGCCATGAATATCTTAATGATTAGTTCCACCTTTCCCTATCCACCCAGCAAAGGAGGAACTCAGGGCAGAACTTTTAATTTACTCAAATATCTCAGCAAAAATCATGATATTACTCTCATCGTTCAGCGTACTGCTGATGTCAGCGATGAGGAGGTAGAAAAGTTAGGTAACTTTGTTAGTGAATTGGTAGTTTTTCCCCGTCCTCAAGATGCCAAAACTGGAATAATTGCTAAACTGCAAAGATTAGCTCAATTCCTGAAAACGGGAACCCCTCCCAATGTACTTTTTGGCTATTCTCAAGAGATGCAGAACTGGATAGATAGGGCAGTTAAGAGTCAAAAATTCTCAGTCATTACCAGTGAACATAGCGTTAATGAAATTTATATTCGTTCCGAATGGCAAAGGCAAATTAGGACAGTAATTGATGTGCATAGTTCCCTCTATCAAACCTGCAAAAGTCAATTAGAAATTGGGGTTTCTAGTCAAGAATTACGGGATCGTCTCTACCTTCCTCTCATGCGTCGATACGAACAAAAAACTGTGCAGAAATTCTCAAAAATTGTCGTCACCACCGATGATGATCAAAAACAAATGGAAGAATTTGCCCCCAATCGAGAGATTTATTTAATTCCTAATGCAGTAGATTTAGATTTGTTTCCCTATCGTTCCCAGGATGCTGCTGGACATAATTTAGTGTTTATCGGTGGGTTAGATTATTGGGTTAATATCGATGCGGCCTGTTTTTTAGCCAGGGAAATTTTACCTCGTATTCAAACTACTTACCCCGATACTAATTTAACTCTAGTCGGTGCTAATCCATCCCTAGAAGTGCAAGAATTAACTAAGTTAAAAGGAGTGATTGTGACGGGACGCGTACCATCAATGACCACCTATCTTCATCAGGCAACTGTGGCAGTTATTCCCCTAAGAACGGGTTTTGGAATGAAGTTCAAAACCCTAGAATCCATGGCAGCGGGGGTGCCAGTGGTGGCCAGCGATCGAGGTTTAGAAGGGTTAACAGTGGAGGGAAATAATGTTCCTTTAGCAGCGTTAAGGGCTAATAATATTGAGGAATATTGTACGGCGATTAGTCGTCTTTTTGAATCGGCAGAATTGCGAGAAAAATTATCTAGAAATGCTCGCAAATTAATCGAAGATAATTATACTTGGCAACAAGCAGCAGGTAAGTACGAACAAGTTTTAATTGCTGACATTGGTTAGGAAATTTCTCTAGTTTTTTGTCAATTAATATGCTATCAAATCAAATACCAGTGAAAATATCTGTTGTTGTTCCTCTGTATAACGAAGAAGAAAATATCCATGCTCTCTTTCGGCGACTTTTAGCAGTTTTAGAGGCACTAAATACCAGTTATGAGATTGTTTGCGTTAATGATGGGAGTCGTGACAATACTCTCAAAAATCTCCTGGAATATCATCAACTTTACCCACAAATTAAAGTGGTTAATTTATCCCGTAATTTTGGTAAAGATATTGCCATGTCAGCAGGAATTGATTACAGTCAAGGGATGGCAGTAATTCCTATTGATGCTGATTTACAAGATCCCCCCGAATTAATTGCCGAAATGATCGAAAAATGGCAGCAGGGTTATGATGTGGTTTATGCGTCCCGTCGGGTTAGAATTGGTGAAAGTTGGTTGAAACGTTTTACAGCAGAAGGTTTCTATCAAGTCATTAATAAATTAAGTCGCGTTCCTATTCCCCCTAATACGGGAGATTTTCGCTTGATTGATCGCCGAGTGGTAGAATCAATTAAAAAAATGCCCGAACGTCAAAGATTTATGAAAGGAATATTTGCTTGGGTGGGATATAAACAGACATCAATTTTATTCGATCGAGAACCCCGGTATCAAGGACAAACTAAATGGAATTACTGGAAATTATGGAATTTTGCCCTTGATGGTATTACCTCTTTTAGTTTTTTACCTCTGAAAGTCTGGACCTATGTAGGATTTATCATTGCATTTATTAGTCTTGTTTATGCTAGTTTTTTAATGCTCAGGACTATTATTTTAGGAATCGATGTACCTGGATACGCTTCTCTGATGGTTGCTGTCCTATTTTTAGGAGGAATTCAATTACTGACTCTTGGTATTATTGGCGAATATATTGGCAGGGTTTATGAGGAAGTCAAGGGTAGGCCACTTTATCTGGTTCGAGATTGTTATGGTTTTGAAAATAGGGAACAAGTTACTGATAAAATAACTTAAAATTAAGATATGACATGAGGAGAGTTAAATTTATGAATACCGAAGTTTTTCAGCAATTTTTTGCCTATTGTGTCGGTAGTTGGCAAACGGAAAGAACCTATCATTATCTAGCTGATCAAGAAGTGGAACGTTCCCGTACTGAATTCCTCATTCAACCCCTGACTAGGGAGATTAAACAGAAAGTCCTGACAGATAATAACTATGCTGATATTGCTGATTTAGAAACTATCCCCGGGTTTAATTTAGGTTTCTATACCATCTCGGAAAAAGGGGAAGAAGTACGACAAAATCTTAATCTTTTATTTGTGGTTAAAGCAGAAAATAATGGTTATTTAGAAGGGGATTATCTTCGTGATCGCGCCTACGAAGAAGCAAGACCAATTATCTCCGCTTTTCGCTTTGATTCTACCACCAGAGAGTTATTAATGACCACCAATTACACTCGCAGTGTTTCCGTGGATTCAATTACTTTAATCAATCCAGACCTGCGAATTCGCAAAATTATTAACTATCAACGTCCCCAGGAGGGGGAACCGTTAGAAAAAGTTCTCTTGGTCGGTTTTGGGGTTGAGTGTAAAGTCAATTAAAAAAAATATTTCTTTCCCCCCTTGATTCTCCAGTCAAGGGGAGATTTTATCATGGGGGAACGATAGGATTAAGGAGCAAAAATAATGCTCAGAATCGGTCAACTTTCCCTAGAAAGTGGTGTTTCGATTAAAACGATTCGTTATTACGAGGAATTAGGACTAATTCAGTCCCCTGAGAGGACAGAGGGACAATTTCGCCTATTTACTCCCGATACTGTCCATCGCTTGCTATTTGTCAAGAGATTACAATCTTTGGGTTTGAGTCTGCAAGAGATCCGCGAATGTTTAGTAATTCATGACCATGGAGAATTACCCTGTGGAGATATTCAGGAAAAATTAATTAAACATATTGCTGAGATCGATCAACAAGTGGAACAATTGCTTTTATTGCGTCAACAATTAACCGAAACCCTGCAAGAATGGACGGATACACCTGTAAAAGACGATCAATTTATTTGCCCTAATCTCAAGGTTTAACTATCATGAAAAAGTTAATTTTATTGGTAACTGTAGCAATGATTTCTACTCCTGTCATTGCTCAACATTTACATCTTGATTCACCTCAAACTCAGACTTTACAAGCAATTCCTGACAATATACCAGCTTGGATATATAATAAGCAACGTAATCATATTTATCCCCAAAGAGGGGTTTATAACAATGCAATTTATAATGTCAGAGATTTAGCTTTAGACTTAAATGCGATCGCTGTCGGTCATGCCTTTGCTTACGAAGATATCGTAACAGGAAAAGCGAAAGATTTAGAAACTAAGACATACCAAAAAATTAATTGGGTTTTAAAAAATCCGCCTAAATTTATGCCCGACGAGGGCAATATTTCCCCAACTTTTGGTAGAAAATACGGTGTTTTAGAACAGGTTTTCGAGTGGGCGCATATTTTCCATGCTCAAACCGTTGATGTTTTAGCCAGCAGCAAATTAACCAACAAGGAAAAAGAGGCGGAAATTGAAAAGTTATATCAATTTTACTTGACAAAAGTTCCCTATGCTATTACGGGATTACCCATGAATATGGGTTATCTGGATTCCCAGCCCTATTCTAAAGCTTTTCGGCAGAAATATCCGAAAGTTAATGGCTTATTTTGGGGCTACCATTGGTTACAAGGAACCATGTATGACTTGCTTTATGAGAAAACTTTAGATGAACAAAAACAGGCTTATAAACAGGTGGGTAAACAATACCATACTAAGGAATTATATCGCACTGATCGAGCTTTTATGCCGATGTTTGCCGGACTTAGTCCCAAGTTTGCCCGACGTTTTCCCGAAATATCTAACACCTTCGATAACCTGCATATGTTGCACGATATGGTTAATGATATTCTGGCATCAGATTGGCTAACTCCCCAACAAAAAGACGAACAAATTACCCGCGCTATTTGGTTAGTAATGGCTGCTAATCATCAAGGAATGGCAGCAGGAAAAAATCATGGTGGTGAAGGACTACACGATCATCGTTTTCAGTCAGGAATTCCGGGTATGGGATTAATGCCAGCAGATATCTCTCACGAAGGTCATAATCACGACAATCCTGATAATTCCGAGAAAAAACCTGATGATTCTCAAGGACATGAGGGAGAAGATCACCAACACCATAACCACGAAAATCACTCTCCAGAAAACCCTCCTAATACGGAGAAAAAACCTGACCATAGCAATGCTCAAGAGGAACCGAGAAAATGAGAAGATTTTTATTAATTGCTGTGAGTTCAGTCGTTAGTTTAACTAATCCAGTTTTTGCCAACGATCATAATAATCTGGATTCTGGTCGTCCCCTTTCTTTTGATGATGCTGAAAGTCTCGGTTTTGGAGAACAATCTATAGAATTTGGTACTGGGTTAGTCTTTCCTGAAAACAGCAATGTCGGTGGTGAATTTGAGCTTGAATACCTCAATGGTATTATTCGTAATGGTCATATTATTATCGGTATTGATCCACAAGTGGGAGGACGAGTTAATAGTGATGACACGGATTTTGATGTGGGGAATTTATCCGTAGGTTTTTTCTATAATTTCAATCGCGAATACGATAATGTTCCTGCTTTTGCTATTCGTACCGATGTGGGATTACCGACGGGAAATAATGCTAGTGGATTAGATTTTCGTCTGCGGGGAATTGCCAGTAAAACTGTCGGTCAATTTGATCGCTTGCATCTTAATCTCGATTTAAACATAAAAACTGACCCCGATAACGGCGATCGATCTTTTTTACCCGCTGCCATTCTCGGTTATTCGCGACCGATTGGTTATCCGAAACGTTTTGATCGCACTTTTTTAGCAGAATTGGGCGTAATTACCAGCGATAATAGTCATGGTGGGGTTTTAATTCGCACTGGTATGGGAATTCGTCAGCAAATTAATCGCCAAGGTGTGATCGATTGGGGTATCGAGGGATATATTGCCACTAATGGCCATGATCAAAGTCAATTAAAGTTAAAAATCGGTTATTCTTTCGGATTTTAGGATTTTTCCCTAGCCTGCTATTAAAAGCTAAAATGGATGAAGTATTGGCTTAAATTTTGGTTTGACTGGGAGTACGAGGGGGTTTGGACGTCCACATCTTCTCATCCCTGAAAACAACAGGGATATCTTATCAGTTGTCCGCAGGTAGCGACTCCCTATTCTCAGCTTCGTACCTCATCATTAAGATAACTGCTAGAGAAAAAAGGCTGTAAATCTGTTGTCATTCCCTTTTAAGTCGCAAAAAAGCTCTTTAACCGTTGTCGCAGCCAAGAGACGGGATTTTTCAGGTCTTCCGAGTCTAAAAGCCCCATTTCTCCCAATTTCTGCTGACATTCGCGCAATTCCTCTTGACGTTGGGTGAGTGCCTGAGTGAATTCCTCCGCTAGAGCCGGATAAGTAGTGATAAGATGCTGAAACCCCTGACGATCGAGCAAAAATAACAAGGTTTCCCCCACTGCTTGCATAGTGGTGGGATAGGGAACCTCTAATATTAACGGTAATTCCCCAAAATATTGACCTTTATTAAAAGTAAAAATTTTACGACTGATTTTATCGTTTTCATAAAAAGCATCCACTTGTCCCTGCAAAACAATACAGAAATAATTAGTTCTTTCTCCCTGTCTAATTAAAATATCCCCGTCCTGGAGATGTTTACGACAACCCATTTCAATTAATACACGCAATTGCAGATCGTTAAAATGTTTAAAGTAACTCACCTCCAATAACATTTCTTTTAACGATAGCGGTTTTGCAGGTTTAACTATCTCCTGATCCTGTTCCTTAACTGCCTCAAAACTGTCGGTATTATGCAACCATAACTCTCGCTGGGGAAAAGGAATCGTTATGCCCCGATGACGCAGATTATGCTCGATAATGAAGTGTAGGGAACTTCTCAGAAAAGCGGACCGTTCGACTTTTTCCACCCATACCCACAACTCGAAATTTAAAGCACTATCACCAAAACCGTTAAAAATCACCTTGGGAAGCGGATTAAAGGCAATTTCTCCCGACATATAGGCTGATTGCAGCAGAATTTCCGTTACTATCAAAGGATCCGTACCGTAGGCAACTCCCACCGGTATAATGACTCGAATGCGCGAGTCGGGATAATGCCAATTCTGGACGCGATTGCTAGTTAGGATTGTGTTAGGAACGATTAACTCTGCACCATCAACAGTGCGAATGGTGGTGGAACGAATCGATATTTCCCGGATATAACCCTTTGTTTGCTCAAATTCGATAAAATCGCCCACTTTTAACTTGCGTTCCACCAACAAAGTTAAACCACTGGTGAGATTTTTGGTTAACTCCTGCAAACCGAAACCGATACCCACCCCCAAACCACCGGCTAAAACAGCGATCGAAGCGAGATTGAATCCAGTCAATTGTAGGGCGATAATATAACCAAAAGCCCCAAAAGCAAAACTAGCCAGAGTTGCGATCGCTTCTCGATTACCCTCATCAAAACCGATACTTTTCAGCAGACGATTTTTTAGTAAACTTTTAAAAGCGATCGTCAGACAGGTGACAAGAATAAATAGTACAAGAGTGCCAATAATCCAACCGAGAGTGATGGACACACCCCCAGCGCGCCAAAGGGGAGTGTAAAAAAAGGGCGTTAACCAAGCTGAGGGAGAGAAAGTCATCGCTAAAGTTTAGATTTGATAGGGATTACCCAAGCGATCCACAAAAACATTGTAATCTAAAGGTAAACGCCCCGGATTAAGCCGCGGTTCCGCCGCGTAACCGATGGGAACGACAACAGCGATCGCCAGATGGGGATGATCGGCAGCACCGATCACCGCTTTTACCTTGTCCTCGATCCAACCGTTGAGAAAACAACTAGATAAACCGAGACTTTCGGCAGCTAAAACCAGATGAGTAGCGGCGATCATCGCATCTTTAATCGCGTATTCCCGGGTTTTTTCGCCCAAATCCTTTTGAAATCCCGGGATTGCCTGTTTAAAATATTTTACCGTGCCTTCGCTCCAAGCACCTGTACTGAGGGCCTGTTCATAGATGGGGGTTAGCTCTCCTCCTCCTGCGGCAGCATCGGCAGCGAAAACAAAAGTAACCGGCGCTTGGATAATTTGCTTTTGTCCCCAAGCGGCCTCGGCTAAAGCGGCCTTTTGTGCCTCATCCTGTACTAAGATAATTCGCCAATCTTGGATGTTGAAACTACTAGGTGCGGCAACGGTTAATTCTACTAGGGTTTTCAGCAGTTCCGGGGCGATCGGATCGGTGGTAAAAGTTTTAATGGAACGACGTTGATTAATCGCCGTGGGAACATCGAGAGACAAGGTCATAAAGTCAATGGATTGAGTTACATATTCCTAACTATTATAAGGTCAAGCTATCAGCCTCAGACTTCGGTGTGACAAAACAGAAATGGGGTGCATCTCACATTTGCAGAAATACCGACAATCAGCAATTATCAGTGACTTTTAAATGATGACAAATGTATCAACATCTGTCTGTAAGCATCCCACCGAAAAACTAATGCGCTCCAGGGTTTGGGGGGTAGAACCCCCCAAAAGCTGGGATTGAGTGATAAAATCGAAAGTAATGCCCAATTTTAAAAGAGAGTTTCCCCTGAAAAATCCCAACTTAGTAGATTGACAAAAATGAGATGCACCCACAGAAATAATAAAACATCAGGGTTAAATTGTGGCAGTCAGGAAAAGATCCACTATACTGTTAGACTTAAACAGGTCATAACCCAATGACCATCTAGCTATAATCATGTCACCGCCACAAAAATCATTTTATGCTTTCTGAGCCGGAACCGAGCGACACTCTCACCACTGCCACCGTCAATATGGGCGATCAAAATACCGATATCAAGCCAATTTTAGCTTTAAAAGAGTTGGTAGCCAGTTTATATCGTGAACAAAACAAAGTTCAAAATCTTTTAAGTTCCCTCGGTTTTGCCCTGCGGAGTTTCAATAATTTAAACCAATTCCTCGATCTTACCCCCTTGATGGCCGCACGAGTGGCAGATGCAGAAGGAGGGGCGTTGATTTTGAGCAAAAATAACGGTCAAGTGGCGCTCGATCAACTCCACTGCCAAGATAATCAAATTAATGGGGAACTACGCCGACAATTAGAGGCAATTATCCGACAATTAAACCAAGAAGCGGCACTTGAGAATAAAAATAATCGATCGCTTCTCGATAGTCTCGACCATAAAATCCGGCAAACTCTCGGACAGGGTACGCAGGTTTATAGTACACCTGTTTTGGTAAAAAATAGTGAGCGGGGACGTTTATACGTTTTCAGTCGCGATCCCGATTATGGTTGGACCCCCACCCGTCGTAAACTGTTGCAGCTAGTGGCCGATCAAACGGCGGTAGCTATAGCTAATAATGAATTAACGATCGAATTACGGGCCAAGGAACGTCAGGATCGAGAGTTAGAAATCGCTTCCGAAATCCAAAATCGTCTTTTACCCCGGCAATGTCCGAAAATTCAGGGGGTAGAATTGGCAGCCCACTGCAAAACGGCTAATCGCGTTGGTGGCGACTATTATGATTTTATCCCCTGCAACTACGATCAATTTAAACCGGCAACGGAGGCGGAAAGGGAAGCCAGTACCGCTCCTTGGAGTATAGTGATCGGTGATGTCATGGGTAAAGGTGTCCCGGCAGGATTATTGATGACCATGACCCGGGGAATGTTGCGAGCGGAAGTGTTAAATCGTCACTCCCCGGCCCAGATTTTGCGTCATCTCAATCGGGTTATGTATGCCGATCTCGATAATTCTCATCGTTTCGTGACATTATTTTATTCCGAGTATGATCCCCTGACGCGCCGTCTTGGCTACAGTAATGCTGCCCATTATCCCACCCTCTGGTGGCGGGCTAAAACGGGAGAGTTAGAGCCTCTCGACACGGAAGGGACATTAGTTGGTTTAGAGGCCGATTCTATCTATGATGATGCCCAAGTGCAATTAGAAGCGGGAGATACGCTGATTTATTATACCGATGGCTTTACCGATGCAGTTAACTCGCAAGGGGAAAGATTTGATCAGAAAAATTGGCTATCGGCAGTTAAAGAAGCCTGTCAACAGTACACCGATCCCGAACAGATTCTAGAATATTTATTTGGAAAAGTGGCCGCTTTTACCGGGTTGGGAAATGACAGTAGCGACGATATGACTTTAGTAGTTATGCGAGTGAAATCGGAGGAATAAATTATCATTACCTAGCTCATAAATTAGCCTAATTCGGCTCTTGCCAAGGAGCAAATAAAGGCAATAAAGCTAACCCGGGTAAAGCGGCAATTACCGTGATTAAAAAGAACCACTGCCAACCGATTGCCTCGGCTAAAACTCCGGAGGGAGCCACCAAAATATCGCGACTAAAGGCCATTAAACTCGATAAAAGGGCGAACTGAGTAGCGGTAAAACGAGCATTGCAAAGACTCATTAAAAAAGCCACAAAAGCGGCAGTGCCTAAGCCGCCGCAGAAGTTTTCAATATTAATAGCTAAGACCATAAAAGGATAATTTTGCCCTAAATTTGCTAAAATAAAATAGGCTAAATTACTAATAGCTTGCAAGCCGCCAAAAATCCAGAGTGATCGATTAATTCCCCAACGACTTAACAGGGAACCACCTAATAAAACTCCCACCATAGTTGCTATCATGCCCAAGCCCCCTTGGATCGCTCCGATATCGGTTTGACTGAAACCAGTTTTTAAGAGAAAAGGAGTCACCATATTATTAACTAAAGCATCCCCTAAACGATAGAGAACAATAAAGGCGAGAATGCCGATTCCTTGACCGAATCGATAGCGTTGAAAAAACTCTTGGAAAGGCAACCAAACCGCCTCTAAAAGAGTTTGGGGAGTATCATCTCTAGGGGGAGTAGCCGGGGCGAAAAAAGACCAAATAATCGTTAAAGCCATCAGTGCAGCTAGGAAAAGATAGACGAGGGGCCAGGGAAAGTGATCGGCTAAAATTAAAGCGATCGAACCAGTTAAAATTAAAGCCAAACGATAACCTAAAACCCCGATCGCTACCCCAGCACCCATCTCCCATTTTTCTAAAATATCTGTGCGATAGGCATCGTAGGCAATATCTTGAGTGGCACTAAAAAAAGCGATCAGTAGAGCATTAATTGCCAATAATTCCAAAGATTGTTTTGGTTGTTGAAAAGCCATGAAACCAATCGCTAAAGTTAAACAAATTTGAGCGATTAAAATCCAACCGCGACGACGACCAAGAAAAGGAGGAACATAGCGATCGAGTAAGGGAGACCAAAGAAATTTGAGAGAGTAGGGGAGAGCGACTAAACTAAATAAACCGATCGATTTCAGATCAACTCCTTCGGTGGTCATCCAAGCTTGCAGGGTGCGACTGGTGAGAAATAAGGGTAATCCAGAAGCGAAACCTAAGAATAACAAAGCCGCCATTTTTTGACTGCGGAACACTTGCAAATAAGCGGAAATTTCTTTGATCATAGAGGGGGATAGGAGGATAGATTAGATTAAAGAATATAGTTAATTGACCCAAAAAGAAAGAAATTAGTTCTGACTGGCATCGTCCCATCTTAACCATGGCCCAGCGATCAAAAAAAATTCCCGAAAAATAGCGGTCTTTCCCCCAACTGGGGCTATAGGCAGTAGAATGGATGAGATTTTGATTCAGTAGTCTTGAAAAATTGCGGTCTTCTCCCTAAGATAGATGCTTGATTCTCCCAACTAGCTCCCACCCCTATTTACCTTTCCCGGATAAGGACTGCCATCCCCACCTTCCCTGCCGACTCCTGTGATTAAAGTGGACTCCTGTTTTATCTCATACCTATTGTCTAATCCCTCCGACTCGGAAGCGACCGGTGACACTGCCGCCATTACCATCGAGGTGCGTTTGGCCCAAAGCCAAGATCTCAAAAGCTTGGCGGAAATTCTCACCGATAGTTTTTTCCCCACGGCCAATTATTGGTCTTTTCTGCGTCCTATCTTTAAATTGGGCATTTACGAGGACTTACGGGGACGATTGCGCGCCGATACCCCCTACTATCACTGTCTGGTAGTCAGTCAAACCAGCGTCACCGCCACGGGTCCTCAGGAAGTTATTGTCGCTACCGCGGAAATCTGCTTAAAATCCAGTTCTTTTTTAGCCGTTCCCATTCCTTATATTTCTAATTTAGCCGTTAGTCCCGATCGCCGGCGTGCCGGTCTGGCCCGGAGATTGCTGCTCAAGTGTGAACAGATCGCTAGAGAATGGGGTTTTGAGGAACTTTCCCTCCATGTTCTCGATAATAATCTAGCGGCCCAGTCACTCTACTTAAGTAGCGGTTATCGTCTGCAAAAAACCGACGGTTGGTTGAGCAATTGGTTATTTAATCGACCACAAAAGTTATTTCTGCACAAGAAAATCAGCCAATGAGGAGATAGGAGATAGGAGATAGGAGACTCCGAGACAGGTTTTAGGTGTTGGGGGTTGGAGTTTTGGGGTTTTGGGGTTTTGGGGTTTTAGTTCAATTTCCCCACTTCCCCACTTCCCCACTTCCCCACTTCCCCACTTCCCCACTTCCCCATTCCCCACTTCCCCACCAGCAAACCCTAGATATTTCGACAAAATTGCGATGCAGAACAATTATAAGGAAAAATTCTGCTATATTATCTGCTAACTCTCTAGAAAACCCGATTAGTTTCATAATCTTTTCCGGGTATCTGAGAAAAAAAATAGTTCATCTCTTTAAAATATGGTTTTAGGGAGATATTTAGTGACCGTGTGAGGCAATTTGTGGTTAATAAGACAAAATCAAGGCTTAAAAGCGGAAAATCAAGCAAATTAGCGGCTAAACCTGTTAAAAAGCGGCGATTGTCCGGTAAATGGTTCCTGACAGCCCTAGGCTTAACCGGCTGCGCCCTAGTTTCCGCTACGGCGGGCGCTATGTTGGCTGTGTCTCTCTCCTCCACACCTTTGCGACAAGCTGCTCTTAGTCCCGAAGAAGCCGCCGCTTTTAACAATCAGCAGGCCATATCCTATCAAAATCTGCAACTTCCCGCCCTCAACCGTCCCGTTAATATTCTGGTAGTTGGGGCTAAAGTGTTGACATCCGATGTCAAGGAGGCACAAACCCCAGATTTGGGTTATCATGCCCCGGTTAATTCCTTAGATGGTTTAACCGATACCATGCTGTTACTGCGTTTTGACCCCCAAAGACAGAAGTTAACCATGCTTTCCATCCCCCGGGATACCCGCACCGATATCGAGGGTTATGGGGAGAAAAAAATCAATGAAGCTAACGCCCTCGGTGGACCTGCTTTAACGGCGGAAACGGTTAGTCATCTTTTGGACGGAGTCGCTATCGATCGCTATATTCGCATTAATGTGCAGGGTGTGGAAAAATTAATTGATGCTTTGGGGGGGGTGACGGTATATGTTCCCAAAGACATGAAGTATAAAGATTTTAGTCAACACCTCTACATTGACCTGAAAAAAGGGGAACAACACCTCAACGGCGAGAAATTCCTCCAGTTTGCCCGTTTTCGTTACGATGCTAACGGCGATATCGGTCGTATCCAACGACAACAGCAATTAATGCGGTCTTTAGTGGAACAAACCCTAAAACCAGCAACTTTATTGAAAATTCCCGATATTATTAAGGTTATCCGCACTCATATCGATACTAATCTCAGTTTAGAGGAGTTACTCGCCCTAGCCGGTTTTGCCTCCAAAACTCAGCGCGCTGATGTGCAAATGCTACTGCTACCCGGAGACTTTAATGGTGATGGTCGGCAAGGGATCAGTTATTGGCTACCCAATCAAAGTAAAATTCAAGAGCTAGTGGCTCAACATTTTAACCACGGCTCTTTTATGGCTGACATCGAAGAAACCACGCAACCGACTCGCATAGCTGTGGAAGATAGCACCGATAATCCAGAAGCGGTGCAAACTCTAGTCAGATATCTGCGCTCATTGGGTTATGAAAATGTTTTTGTCTCTAAGTCTTCATCGCCAATTCTAGAAACTACCAAAATTATTGCTCAAAAAGGGGATAATTCCCTCGCTGCTGCCCTGCATAATAGCCTTGGTGTCGGGGAAGTTTTGGTGGAAAGTACGGGTAATCTCGCTTCTGATGTGACGATTAAAATCGGTCAAGATTGGCAAGAAAAATCAGCTAATCTTTCTGAGCCATCTCTGGGCAACTAAGAAAAAAATCAAGTTTATCTGGGTTATTTATTAGCGTTGGGTTTCCTGCTGCAACCCAACCTACGTTCTCAGAGAAAAATCAAGTTTATCTGGGTTATTTATTAGCCAAAGTTTGACAAAAATCTTGGTGTTCTTGACTAACTATTCCTTGCTGTAACATTGCCAAAACTTCGGCTAAATTACCCGATAATAAAGCATTTTTATCTAGCCATAATCCAGGGAAGACTTGGGAGCAAAAGATGTTATTTTGATTAGATTCTAGGGGCAAATATTCCCCATCAGTTAAGCGAAACCAATCCAATTGAACATCATAAACTCGCCAGATAATATACTCTTGCACTCCATGGCGACGATAAACTTTGAGTTTTTCGTGTAAATCGTAGGAAGCAGTAGAAGCGGCAATTTCTACGATTAATTCCGGCGCGCCTTCTACATAATCATCTTCACTAATGCTTGATTGTCCACCGGTTTCTATTCTTAATAAAGCATCTGGTTGTGGTTGATTATCCCCATCCAGTCGCACAGTAGTATTATCCAGTGTTTCTACTCCCGGTGTCGCCACTTCGTAGGCAGTTAACCAACCGATAATATTAGCGTGGGGTTTACCGTGGTTTTTGGCTCTCACTGCGGCTGCCATATAAACAACTCCTGCGATTAATTCAGCTTTTTTTAGCTGTGTCATTGCTTGATAACGGCGCTCGAATTCGGGACGGGTTAATCTATCGCCATTTTCGAGAGGGGGAATAATATGGGGGGAAACTGTGTTAGTCGATAGCATAATTTTTGGCTCATCAAGAAACTACTATCAAGGCTTAAGTTTTCTTACCAGACTCAGTTAATTTATCGATTAGGTTCAGCTGGGTATCGAGAACATCGAAGATATCCTATACTTATTTTACAGCGTTTCTCATCATTTACCTGGAACCTTGCGCCATGTTTGCCTTAGTTTCACTAGATAAAATCGAGCTACCGGCGGGGTCCTTAGTGAGATTACCTGCCACCTGGCTAGATTATCAAACTTTGTCTCGGCAAAGGGGCGACAATTCTCAGCCTAAAATCAAATATCACAATGGAGAAGTCTTGCTTATGTCTCCACTTCCTAAGCATGGACGTGATGCCCATTTAATTGCTAATATTATCATCACCTTATTGGATTATCTGGGGCGTGAGTACGAGGCTTTTACTCCCGTAACCATGGCATTACCAGAAACAAGTGGTATTGAACCAGATTATAGTTTTTATATTGACCATTGGCCGGCTATAGCAGGGAAAGCCAGAATTGACTGGGTAAATGATCCTCCCCCCGATTTAGTATTAGAAATTGATGTCACCAGTTACTCGAATGTGGATGATTATCTGCCTTATCAAGTGCCTGAAATTTGGTTGTATCGTCAGAAAAATCTCTATATTTATTGGCTAGATAATCAAGAGTATATCCCTCGCCATCAAAGTCAATATTTTCCTAACTTTAACCTACAAAATCTAGTTTCTTTCTGTGGAGAAATTGCCGACAATCGCAATAGTAGTATGGCAATTCGTCAACTAAAACAACATCTCGAAGATTTTTATAAGTAGGGAGGCACAATTATTTGTAGGATGGGTTAGCGGTAGCGTAACATGAGCGAGCGTTGGGTTTCATGCTTCAACCCAACCTACGTTCATCTTATATTTAATTCCACTTTGTACCTCATCATTAAGATAACTGCTATAACCATGAATAATTTTAAAATACTGCTCATCGGCTACGGTAATACTTTAAGAAATGATGACGGAGTGGGAGTGAGAATAGCCGAAATTATTGCCGGGGAGAATTGGACTAATGTGCAAGTCATCGCTACCCATCAATTGACTCCGGAATTAGCAGCCGATATAGCTGATGCTTCCCTAGTTATTTTTGTTGATGCAGTATTATCTAGTCAAACCGATATCCGGATAGAAAAATTAGCGGCAGTTACCGAATGGAATAATTTCGGTCATGCAGAAAGTCCCGCTTCTTTATTAGCATTAACTCAAGCAATTTATCAACAAACTCCCAGGGCCTGGGGAATATTTATTCCTGCTATTAACTGTGAATTTGGTGAAGAATTATCAACAATAACTCAAAAGGGCTTGACAAATGCGATTAAAGCTATTAGGAAAATTATTACTTCTGAGGATTTGACTGAATACCAAAAGCAGGACTTTGATAATCTTCCGGCAGATAATTTTCAGGAATAGTGCTGTGATTGCCATCCCGGAGAGCCTTGTAGTGAGGAGACATAATTTCGATACCGACTTCGTTACATTTATCCTGAACATTTTGATGTAATTCAGAATAAATATACACCATTTTGTTAGGATGATCGGTGTAGGCATTTAGCTGATAGCTGACATAAAAATCGTCGAGACTGGTTTGCAAGACAAAAGGAGCAGGTTCTGAGACAATAAATTGGGTTGCTAAGGCTGCTTCTTTCAGGGTTGCGTGAACCTTACGCCAAGGTAAATCATAACCGAGAGTGACCGTGGTTTGCAAAATTAAAGGCTCTTTGAATTCCCTTTGAGAGACGCTAAAGTTAATCACATTGGTGTTTAACAGCGATGAATTAGGAATCGTGATAATTTTATTAGCCGGTGTGCGAATACGGGTGACTAATAATCCTTTTTCAATCACATCCCCAATAACATCACCAATAGAAATTTTATCTCCTAGTTGAAAAGAGCGGGTATAGATGAGGATAATTCCCCCCACCACGTTAGCAATAGCAGAGGTAGAACCCAAGGAAAATAGCACCCCTAAAAATACCGACACCCCCTGAAAAGCAGGAGAATTAAATCCGGGTAGATAGGGAAAAGCGATGACTATAGCTAAGGCAATTATCAGCAGTGACAGTAAATTATAGGTTGGTTTTGCCCAATCGGGATAGAAACCATGAATTACTAAATTTTCTCTTTCCAATGCCGTGAAAAATGGTCTAATTGCCCTCAACAGATAGTGAGTTATAAAAACAACTAGCAGTATGATAAAAATATTGGGTAAATATTTTGCTATCTCTTGGGAAAAAACTTCTAAAGCACTAAAAAAGTATTGTAGAAAACCATCACCAAATTTTCTAGTCCAGGGAAAAAGACGAAGGATAAAAGTTAAATAAAAATAGAGAATAGTTAAAATAATCAGAGTGCGGATAAATTGCAAAACTCTTAGGGAAAAAATTCCTATTGTCCTGGAACTAATAATCTCAAAATTTTGGAATCCAACTCCAGGAACTAGGGAGGTGATTAATCTCTGAATCTGGGGAAAAACCCGCGAAGATATAAAAATCATCGCCCAGAAAATTAAAACCGTGGACAAGGTAGCACTTACCGTCAAAGCTGCATCTTTTAAGAGTTTATCTGGTTGACGTTCTTGACGATAACGGACAATGGCTGCTTTAATCTTTGCTAAAGCTCGTTCAGCCAATACTTCTTGATTGACTGCGTGTAATTTAGCATCTCTAGAAGTAATAGTAGCAATAACCGTATCTCCCAAAATAATCGAAGGGTTTTTGTCTTCAGGATCGATTTTTATGGTTAAATCTTCAGGAGAAAGAGCATCGTCATCGGCAATTTTTTCAATTCTAGCTGTAATCGATTTCGCTCTTTCTTGCGCTGAAAAAGAACCTATTCCTTGCCGAATAGTAAAAAGTTCTTGATTATCAAGCATGACGGGAAAAACTTCTCCCAAAGTTTCCAGGGGTGTTTCCTGTCCTTGTTTAGCAGGATTATTCTGGGCTGCTATCCTCAAGATAGGGGATAAAGTCAGTAACAAAACTAAACAAAACAGTCCTAGGTAACGCCAGATTTTTTTCATCTTCTAAGCCACAATTGCACAGGAGCGATCGAGTTTAATACCTCTTTTTTTCATCGTAGCATGGAATAGTTCTGTGGATAACACCTGTTCCACGGGATAAATCCCGGCTTTTTGGAGTTTTGCCCCTAAGATTAATTCTGCCACGCTGCCAGTTCCCCAGCCAGCTGCTTGAGCAGTGTTCTCGTGAACCATAGTTGCTTGATAAACTGCTTTTTGCTGCCCTTGCCATCCGGCGACTTTTGCTAACATTGCTACCCCAATTCCCGAAAATTTATCGGTTACTTCTGTCATGCGATAACTAACTTGGGAAAAAAACTCGATTCCCCGAGAACTTTCTACCCAAGCATCGGGAAAAATATGGGCAGTAATCCAAGTTAAATGATTATAAAAATCGGGAATAGAACCAAATTTTGTGATCACATTTTGCACTGGAAAAGATTCAGCAAAAGTATAGGTTTCTGGCATATCAAACCAATAAACACCAGTTTTACCCAAAGGAGCGGGAAAGTCAATTACTTCTCTAGCAGTATAGGGTTTAATCTCTTGCCATTTTCCCTCAATCCAAGCTAAAAAAGGCTTTTTTAAACCGAGAAAAGTTGTCCGCATCACAGTTAATCCCGCACCTCCTGAACCGGCTACGGCATAATTTAAACGGATCGTTTCTACCCTATCTAACTGTTCGACTCCCTCTCGCACTATACTATTAGAAATACCGGGGAAAATTCCCGTATTAACCACGGCAGTTATTCCCGCTTTTATCGCTAATTCTCGATAGGGGATTAACTTTTGATAAAAAGAACGATGATCACTAACATCAATATAATTGACTTTTTCTTCGATGCAAATTTTTACTACCCTGCCATCGCGATAATGAAAGGGACCGGCACAATGAATAACTAAATCACTCTTTTTAATTGCTTGTCTAAGCTTGTCTATTTCTTCTAAATCTAAAGCCAAAAACTGCATTCTTGGCAGTAATTTAATCGCTTTTTCCTTGCGTCCTGTGATAATAATTTTAGCTGCAGTATGATTAATAATATCTAGGGCGACACTTTGACCAATGCGACCAGTGCCACCTAAAATTAAAACAGTTTTTTCCATGGCAACTATTAATAATGTTTGCCCTAGTATAGCATCCTCTTGGCAAGTTTCCCTATTTTCCAAGATGCAAATTTTAGAATAATCCCAACTTATTTAATGCGTCCGAGGGGCAAGAAAATGGTTAAAATCTCACCTTCTTCGGGTTTTTCACGCACAATAAATTTACCTCCCAAAGCTTGAAAAAGGTTTTTAGTTACCTTCATATTCAGACTTAAACTACCGGTTTCTGGTTGAAACATTAGGACTTTTCCCAAAGCTTTGAGGGTAAGATTAGGTGATTTTATTTGAGTTTGAAACTGCATTTTTAATTGATTTCCTGCCGTTGATATATGTACTTGCAACAGGCCACCACTAGCCATACTGCGAGTACATTTTTCCACGACTCCATTTAACATTTGATCCAATAAATTCGGATCACTAATTACCGAAGGCAATTTTTTCGGTACATTAACTTCTAAATTGACATTGCGCCTTTTAGCTTGTTTTTGCCACCGGGGAATACTATCTTGAAAGACTTTTTCTAGAGCAATTGGAATTAATTGAATCGGTTTATCCCCCAGAGGATTAATACCCAATTCTGCGGCTCGGAAAATTAATTCCATGCGCTGAATTTGTTCACTACATTCTAAATCGATTGTTTCTAAATATTTCTGCACATCTTCCGTTACTTTTGCCCGTTTTAACAATAATCTGGTAATGGTGCGAATGGTGGTTAAAGGGGTGCGAATTTCGTGGGTTAAAGCGCGCAATAATTCCAAATCACAACCCGATTCTAAATTAGAATTATCTTCCTTTGGCGGAGTGATTTCGCTATTGATAGACGACTTCGTTTTTTTCAGGTCTAAGTTAGACTGGTCGGGTAAATTTTGCAGTAATTGGCGACTAAATTGGCTAACTAGACGATAATCCGGCGAGGGACTGCCATTAGCCTCGATAATTGCCTCTAAAGTCTCGATTTGCGGATAACGCAGATTAACTAATCGTTGCCGCAACTGCTGCCAAGCTTGCTGAGTGAGGACGGGATCAAAGGAAAATTGAAAAGAGGACAAACCCCACTGATCCTCGCCTAAAACCAGCAAAAGAGAGAAACTTTCGCTAAAAACCAGACAAAATCTTTCATTAGCAATCGGATCCGTTGGCAAGAGAGGCAATTCATGAATCTCTGTCGGGGAAATATCGGCGGCGGATTTTTCCTGAGAAGGCAATTGCAAACCCAGCCATGGTAAATGTTTTAAAGCTTTAACGGTAAAAACACCAAATTTAAAACCCGTTAAAGCCTTGCTTTCTCTGACTAAGGCCGTCGGACCGGAGAGAATTAAACCCCGACTGGCAGCATTATTTGGGTTTTGTAATAAGATATTTTCTAAAGATGCGATCGCTGCGAACCATTCACTTTCCGCTTTCAGTTGCGATCGCTTGAGCCATTCTGATAAATTAGGATAAAAAGCATTGGGGGTGAAAGTTTCCCGGTCCTGATGGTCAGTTGGCGGGAAAATATCGCTTAATTTCGGTAAAGACCCCTCTAACATCGTCTTCATCACTGACTAGATACAAATTCCTTACCTAAAATAGTACCCCCGTCAATGCTCATCCCATAACGGTAAAACCGAACTCTATTGGCAGTGATATCCGCGTTTTGATAGCAGTTATCTTAATAGTGAGGTACAAAGTTTTGCTTTTGGGGAGTCGGTCGTCGATAGCAAATTAGGTTACACTTCATCGAGGATGATGAGAAAGGCTGTCAGTCGGCTTAATGATTTGTAATATAGGTTAGTCCAGTTGATTACCTATGCTGGTTGTGGGTTTAGTAGCTCAATTCAACCTCGATAAATCTGATATTTAATTACACCTCCCGACTTATGTGTTTTTTTGTTACATTTAAGTATTTTTTTTGTTTATCTATGGTTATCATAGGGCAAGTTAAATTGTTCCCAAATTATTTCCCTAACTAACCAATCTTTGATCCCAAACCCTTTTGCCTTGACATTACGTCAATGGGAGGAACCATCGGCTCTTGGTTTGCCTGTTTAAGTGTTGCTTTCAAGCTAGGTAAACAGTTGAGTGGTGGTAACTTTCGAGCAATAGTTGGGGTCGGTTATTGACTATATTTTGCCGTGAGCAAATTCTGAGAATTAATCAGAACTAAGTGCGCTTGAGGACGTGGAGTTATTCCCTGTTCCTGCTGCCCTTTGTCTGTCTTCCGAAACCCTCAGTGCTGCGGATTTCAGGTTCATTTATCTTTTGTCTGAGAGAGAGTAAAAAATATGCTGCACATTCATATTCTTCAGGATACGTTTTTCAAGTCTTCCACAGCTTTTTCCGAAACCCTCAATAGTGGGCAAAAATCCTTAATCAAAGCAGGAACTAAACTGCCAATTAAGTCCTATTCTCGCCAAAATAATCATTATTCTGTCAAGTTAGCCGCAGAACAAGGTTCAGTGGGAAAAGCGGGATTTTTCTTTGATGATCATGTACAAGTAGAAGAAATACGGGGCGTTTGGCTCACCAATGTTGACAGTGATATTCTCAAGTCTAAAGATAACCTAAAAGCTGGGTTGGAAAAACTTAAAAATTTAGGTTTTAATACTCTTTATCTAGTAGTTTGGAACAAAGGCTATGTGTTTTTTCAATCACAAATTGCTGATAATGTCTTCACTGCCGATAAGGAAAAACTCAAAAAAGTCAACCTTGAAAAAGAGTTAGTCGGTAGAGATCTACTAGCAGAAATCATTGAGATTAATCAGACAGAAAAGTATAACTTTCGGATTATTGCTTGGTTTGAATATGGTTTAATGGTTCCTCCAGCTGCTCCCTTATTTGCCCAAAAACCAGATTGGTTTATGCTTACTCATCAACAGAAAAATACAGTTGATGGTGATGGGAATTGCCGATTAAATCCCGCTCATCCTGAGGTTAAAGATTTTTGGGTTAGTCTTATTCGTGAAGTGGTTAAAAACTATGAAATTGATGGTATTCAATTAGATGATCACTTCGCTATTCATCACGCAAAACTCTTGCCTAATGGTACTAAAATTTTTGATTTTAGCATGGGGTTTGAATCCTTTACTATCAAACTTTTTCAAAAGGAAACTGGTTCAGTTAGTCCCTTAAGCAATCCCCAATTAGCGAAATTTAAAGATTGGCGTAAGGAGAAGTTAACTCAATTAGTGCGATTGATTTTTAAAACCATTAAAGCGGAAAAAGACGATTGTATTCTCTCCATTTCTCCCAATCCTTTACGATTTTCTGTTGATCATGCTTTAGCTGATTGGGAAGCATGGGAAAAGGAAGGATTAATTGAAGAACTAGCATTACAAGTTTATCGTCCAACTGTCCCTATTTTTGAAGGCGAAATCGATAAATCAGAGGTAAAAGCAGCGCGGGAGCATATTCCCACCGTCATCGGTATTCTCACTGGTTTAAGACCCAGTGATAGACGAGTAAATTTCCAATTAATTCAAGCACAAACTCAGGAGACTCGTGAGCGAGATTTTGCTGGTTTTGCCTATTTTTTCTATAGCAGTTTATTAGACCATATTCCCACCACAGAAACCGTGGCTGACAGGGAGAAGAAATTGGCTCAAATTCTTGCTACCGATCAATTTGTTTAATTTATTCTTTGAGATTCAAAATTATCCATAAAAGGAGCTAAATTCATGACTCAATCTTCTCTTTCAAAAACTGAAAAGTTGGACGAATGATCCTTGAAATGCAGTTTTGTCAGCCTTGGGTATTGCCACAGGAACTAAGCTATTTCATGGCTTGCCCGCTTTAGTCTCTGATCCCCTAAAAGCTACAAGGGTCAAGTTAATGGTTAAGAAAAATAATTGATTGTAATGCTATTCTAAAGCTTAATTTAGAATAGCATTATTGATGCCAAACTTTCTAGTAAAAATTACCATAAAACAATAGTAAACTTTTGTAAAAATATGATTTTTATTAGTTTAATTAAGGTAGAGTATATCCAGAGGAATTAACCAATCAATAAATATTGAATAAACTGGAGCTATACAGATGAAATTTGGGATTGATATGGGTCATAATTGCCCACCTCATGACGTTGGCGCATCGGGAGTTAGACAGGAAGATGTTGTTATTAAAGAGGTGGGTACTCGCCTAATTGCTAAATTAGCCGCAGCGGGTCATTCAGTAATTAACTGTACCCCGACCAGTGCCGTTAGTGTTAATGATTCTTTGCGAAAAAGAGCCAATAAAGCTAATAGTAACAACGTTGATATTTTTGTTTCTATTCACTTTAATGCCTTTAAACCCACCACAAACGCAATGGGAGCGGAGGTTTATGGTATTAGTAAAACTTCTCAAGCGATCGCTAAATCAGTTTTGACGGAAATTGTCAAGCTAGGATTTAAAAATAGAGGGGTAAAAAATACCCGTTTTTCTGTGTTAGTAAATACTTCAATGCCAGCGATTTTAATTGAATGTTGCTTTGTGGATTCCCAAGCAGACATGGCTCTTTTTGATGCAGAAAAGATGGCAGAAGCGATTAAAGTTGGTTTAATTGGGGACGCTGATGACAACTCCACACCGGAACCAGCTACCTTAAGAATTACTCAAAAAACTGTTCTTAAACCCTCCACAAATCAAGCCTCTGAATTAGAGGCAAGTACCTTAGTTGAGATTGAACCGGGAGATTATGCCGTGTTGGATGTGCGCTTAGAAGAAAGACATTTTTGGGTGAAATGGCCTGATAAAAGTCAGGCTAATCGAGATGAACATTTCATTTTTGAGGAATTTGCCAAAATCCTTCAATAGACAAAAATTTCTCGATATATTTCCCAAAATAAAGGGAAATATATCAGGAAAATAATTGATTCTCTACCGCTCACAGGAGACAGCAATGGCTTTACTAGATGACTTAGTTCAACGATATGCTCAAACTGATTTGTCCATAATTTTTCGAGAAGTTGACGCTACCGATAATCGGCAAGTGAACTTAACTGCAATTCCTGCCGATCATTTTAGTCATTTAAAAGAAGTTTCTCTGGCTCAATGGCTATTAGAGTCCGCCAGAGCCACCAGTAAACTAGCCAAGGAACAGAAAAACTTCGCTGGTTTAAAATGGCGCAACGAAATGACTCCCTTTGCTACTCCTAAATCGATTCAAGTACCTTCTGAATCGGAAGCGGTGGACTTTTGCTTATTCACGGATATTGACAAATTTCTGCGAGGTTATTGGAAATTTTTAACCCGTGAACCCTATAAAAGATTAGAAGAAAATACTCAAACTCCTGAAAACTTTATCGGTTTTATTCAAAGTAAAGGCTTTGCTGCCGATATAAGTTATATCAGCAAAGTGTTAAAACTTGTTCCCGAAGCGAGGACTTTACTAGCAAAAGCCAACGGAATTGTTATTCCACCACCCCCCGATACCTTACAAGTAACCAGTTTTCCCAAGGAAGTGGAGGTGGGACAAAGTTTTCGGATTGAAGGAACCGCAGCTGCTGCCGATAAGGGCAAAAAACTAACCGTTTTAATTGATAATAAATTCCCCCTAGATGATATTGAAATAGGAGAAGGAGGGGAATGGAAAGCCGAATTTGTCTTCTTACAAGCTGGCGATCGCATTGTTAAAATAGCCATTAATAATCAAAGTGTAGAAATCAAAATCAAGGCTTCTCCACCCCAGACAACAGGTGCAGTTAACCTGAATTTAACAGGAAGTGTCGGATTAGGAGGAATCAACCGAACAGCCGATAAGATTGCGGTTAAACAGCGATTACATTCCCTCGGCTATACTTTTGTCGGTGATCCTAATAGTGCAGCCTTGAATACAGGTTTTACTAATGCCATTAAACTATTTCAGTCGATTATTGCCGGTGCAGAAGTAATCAGAGGCGATGGTCGGGTGGATGTGGACGGAATCACCCATCGCTGGTTAGAAGCGGCCAATGCAGCCCGTTGGCAAACCATGCCAGATAGCAATGATTCTATCAGTCTCCGGAATCATGAAAAAGCCCAAACTAATGATGATCATGATTTTGGAACAAGTTGGTTAGCAGAAGTGATCTTAGAAATTGCTGTCAGTTACCATAATAATTTCCGCGCTTCTCATCCTAATGCCGCACCTTTTAGTATTAACGATGTCAGTCGGCCGCAAGGGGGTGATACTCAGGAACACGCAGGACATGAAACTGGCTTGATGTGTGATGTCCAATTGCCGAGAAAAGATGGTGGATTAGGGGGAATTGTTTGGTCAGATAATAGTTTTGATCGAGAAGCTACCAGAGAAATAATTAAAGCCATGCGACGACAAAAACTGGTTAGTCAAGTGTTTTTTAATGACACAACCCTGAGAGGTGAAACTTTTTTGGGACAAAAACTATGCAATTTTGCTCCTGGTCATGATAACCACATTCACTTTGCTATTCGCCCTCCCGTGAGAGCTTAGTTTAATTGATTAAATAACCAGATAATTCAATAATTGAGAGGTAAAAACTATGGGAATTGTACCGACAGCATGGATGCCTAACTGTTCGATGAAAAGAATCATTATTCACTGGACGGCAGGGGGACATAAAGCATCTAGCAACGATAAATCTCATTATCATATTTTAATCGAGGATGATGGTAAGTTAGTGCGAGGAACTCACTCAATTAAAGATAATGTTTCCACCGCAGATAATGTTTATGCGGCTCATACGGCACTGTTTGGTACGGGTTCAATCGGAGTTAGCGTCTGTTGTATGAGTGGTGCAGTGGAAAACCCATTTAAAGCAGGAAGTTTTCCGATGACGCAAACCCAATGGGGAACCATGGCGCAGGTAGTAGCAGAACTCTGTGATTTTTACGATATTGAAGTAACAGCTAAAACCGTTTTAGGTCATGGAGAAGTAGAACGTGAGTTTCCTAATAAACCCCAACGCGGAAAATGGGATCCGATGGTTTTACCCTGGGATACATCTTTAAGTAAAAGACAGGTGGGAGATCAATTTAGAACCCTAGTCAAAACGAAATTAACGGGCGTTTCTGGTTTAGTGGAAACTCCGGCTAGTATCACAGCAGTTGTTCAAGGAAAACCCTTCCGAGAAGCGCAGATATTTAATGAAAAAAGTATCGTCAAGATTCGTCCTTTGCTAGATACTTTTAATTGGAAAATTATGACTGCCAATGATCAAGAAGTGATGGAATTAAAATTTGCTGATGGAGAAGAAGCAAAATCCTTAAAATTTTTGCTGATTGAACACAGCAATAAACCGATGGATATTCCCGATGGAACTAGCCAACAAGAAATCATCAAGAAAATTGAACAATTCGGCTTTGTGAAAATAGTAGATTTGGCACAAGCACTGAATCTTTCTGTAACTTGGGATGGCACAACTCGGACAGTAACAATTGAGTAAAGATCGACAACATCAGGAGATGATTTTATGCAAACCTACACGATTAAATCTGGAGATACCCTCAGAGGAATTGCTTTAAAATTTTATGGTGATGCTTCAAAGTTTGTGGTAATTCAAGAAGCCAACGATATTGCCAATCCTAATCAAATTTCCGTGGGACAAGTTTTAGAAATTCCCGATCTTGCCGATGACAATGACAATAATCCCCTAGAAGATTTTCATCGGGCTTTTCCTAATAGTGTACGCTGGCGATTGGCAGAAGATGGAGTGGAAATTGAAGGTAGCGGCATTGAGCGAACCAGTGGTCAACCAGCGACTACTACTAAAATTTGGAATAATTTTTCTGATGAAATTAATCAATGGTCAAAACATTTTAATGTGCCGGCAGTAATTATTATTGCCACCATCGCCACCGAATCGAATGGAAAAGCAGACGCTATCCGCAAAGAACCGGGTTATGGATCTGATTCTATCACCCCTCATTTGATCAGTGTTGGCTTAATGCAAACATTAATTTCTACGGCCAGAGGTACATTACATGATTCAACCATCGATCGAGATGACTTAAAAAATGCCAGTATTTCTATTAAAGCAGGAACGTCATTTATTGCTGATCAACGCTTGAAAACTTTGTTAGATCCCCCCAAAGTTGCCTGTGCTTATAATGCTGGTTCTCTATTTGAAAACAAAAACCCCAATAATCGTTGGCGAATGCGTCAATTTCCCATTGGTACTTCCGCACACTGCGATCGCTTTATTAAATTCTTTAACGATGCAGTCTTTGTTTTGCAAGGAACCACAACAACTGTTAGCGTCGGCTATCAACAATTTTATCTAGCTTGATTTCCTCAGCTTTCTTGGGGTTCTGATCATCAATTCAGTTTGCAGCTCTCAAGCATCAATTTTAGTCAGTCATGTCCAGTTATCTAGTTAGAAAAAATTTGTCTTTCTCTTTATTTCAAGATTTCAAGGAGTGGTAAAGCTGTGTTATTCAAGCTTTTTCAGCGATTCATGATCTTTGGATTTACTTTAGTAATAATCTTAATTTTTTTAAAACCTGTGTATGCAGCAGAGCCTTGTCAAATAGTGCCGACTTCTCAGATTTCTTCTATCGATCAGGCTAAATGTTTATTGCGTCAACCCAAGATTTTTGGGAATGTAGGACCAACTTTAACCAGTTTACCTGCTCCGTTCGATCAACTCTTAACTAGACCCACCATCGATATCAGTAAAGAGCAATTAAGACGATATCTACAAGCTCAAGGAATTAACGAAGCAAACATTGGCGGTTCATTAGATAACCCTGTCTCACGAACCAATAATAATAATCCCAGTGCAGAATTGGCTCGTTATTTTATTATTCATGATACCAGTACCCCTAATTTTGTCAATGATCCCTTTCCTAATAATATTAATGAAGCTAGTTGGAAGTTTAACAACTTCAATCAATATGGTAGTGGCGACAATTCTCCCGCCCATATCATTATTAATCGAGTAGGAGATTCCGTCACTCGTAAGGATTTTAATACCCCTTGGCGTTCTACAAAACGAGAATCAGATCAATTTTGTGGGGTGAATAAATGTAAGGGTTTATTCTTAGCAGTTGAATTAGTTCAACCTAGAAGATGTCAACCAAACCCTGGTCAAACACAGTGTTCTCCACCCAGAAAAAATGATGCTAAATCGCCCGATCCCGGCTTTACCAAAGCTCAATTAGATCGCCTAGCAGTTGTTTATATTGCGGCCAGTGTACGGCGCCGAAAATGGTTAATTCCTGCTTTTCATGTTGTTCTTGATCAAATCGTACCGGGTGGACATGATGATCCTCAGAATTTTAACCTAGATCAATGGTCAAAACAACTCAATGACATTTTAACTGAAATTCGTTCTTAGGAGCTAATTATGAACAAATATTTGAGACAGGTACTGTTAACAATTGCAGGAATTTACCTCATTCTAATGAGCAGTTTTCTCTCTCCTGCCTTCGCACAAGTTAGCTATACTCCCCCTACTCAATCGGCGAGTGTTCTACAAGATATTCCATTTAATCAAGCTGTTCCGGTTGATGAAGCTTATCGTAAAGAATTTGAAAATTGTGATAAGCGAGACACTTTTAGAGGATTTTCTCTACCAAATATTAGAAAATGTAAGGATGATCCTAATAATGTTAAAGCCTTACTGAAATTCCCCGACGGAACAATTTTTATCGAATCAAAATTGAGTTTAGATATTGATGGTTCATGGTTAGCGTGTAAAGGACAAGGAGCGCCAACTTCTCAATGTCCAACTTCCTTTAATTGGCCAACAGAAACCCAAGAACCTAATAAATTTGTTGATCCCGATAACTTTGCTTATATTGTTAATCCTACATTTAATTTTCAAAGTTCTGATACGGGAGGAAATAAATTATTTGAAAAGAAAACAGGAGTTAAATTAGGTGATTTAGGCGTAGTTGTTTACAAAGATAAGGTTGTTCCAGTTTTCATCGCTGATAGCGGCCCTTATAATAAATTAGGCGAGGGTTCATCTTTACTTCATCAATTAATTGGAGAAGATAAATGTAAAGCAGGTAAACGGAGAACTGATGGTAAAACCCGTCCTGATAAGCGATGGATCAGTGATGTTTATTGTACTGACTACAAAAATGTTAGCGTTACTGATAAAGTTCTCTTTTTTATCTTTCCTAACTCTAAAATCCCGAATTTGAGTCCAAGTAACGCGGTTGCAAAAATCAACGCTGAAGCTTTGAAACGCTTTGAAAAACTCAAAGATAATCGTGGTGCGGTTATTCAACTGAATCAACCCACATCTGGACAAAGTTTTCCTGCTAACACTAACGTAAACTTTTCAGGTACAGCTAATCCAGAAGTAACCAGAATTAAAGTTAGTATTAGTCCGGGAGGTTCTTTTGAAATTGCCGATTTAAAAGGGGTTAAAGATAATTGGAATTTTACCAAAAGTTTCAATACTAAAGGTATCAACAGACCTGTTATTATTCAACCTTTTGATGCTGCTGATCAACCGTTAAAACCCCTCACTTTTTCTCTAACCATTAACTAATAATCTGAGTTTGAGTCGTCCTTCAACTGTTGTGACTATTCAAGACTGCAATTGTTATAATGTTTCACGATTCCTTCACCAAAACTTTCTGATTAACTTAGGAGAAATCCCCATGGCTAACTTAAATTTTGTCATCATCCAAGAACTAAAGCATCAAGAAATTTGTGATGCGTCTGCTTCAATTCCTTTAGGACAAGATCAGTTTATTGTTGGCAATGATGAGGATAACATTTTGCGGTTTTATTCGTCTCAACAATCAGGAGAGCAGATTATTCCTCATCTAGATATTAACGATTATTTTCCCAATAACCCTAAACGAAAAGAAGTCGATATTGAGGGAGTCACAGAAGTTGATGGAGTTATTTATTGGATAACATCTCATGGTCGTAATAAAGATGCTGAAAGAAAGCCGCTACGTCATCAATTCTTCGCCAATAAAATCACAAACGCTAACCCTCCTACTCTTGAACAAGTGGGAAAATCTTATACTCAACTACTCCTACGGGATATGATAGAAGACCCTAAACTAGCTTTCTTGGATCTTCAAACCGCAGAAACAATTGCACCCGAAAAAGAAGGAGGATTGAATATTGAAGGTTTAACCGCAACACCTCAAGGAGAATTACTGATCGGATTTCGTAATCCTGTTCGAGACGGAAAAGCTATTTTAATTCCGTTCAAGAATCCCCAGGATGTGATTCAAGAAAATCAAGACATTAAAGCAGAATTTGGTGATCCTATTCTGTTGGATTTAGGAGGATTAGGAATTCGTAGTATCGAATATTGGTCAGCAATTGATGCTTATTTAATTATTGGAGGTGATTCTGGTACAGGAAGTCAATTTACCCTCTATACTTGGTCTGGTAAGATAGCAGATAAACCTAATCCAATTTCTCTCGAATTTCCCCCAGATTTTCGTCCTGAATCTATTCTGATTTACCCTCATTTGAATGATCAATTTCAGATTTTAAGTGATGATGGAGGAGTCATTAGAGTTGATGGACAAGAATGTAAAAAAATTCCTTCTGACAATCCAGATAAATTCTTTAGAAGTGTTTGGGTTAAAATTAATAAACTTTCTGCGGAAGTCAAAGAATAGGGAACGCTCAGAGAAATTAATAATTAACTTACTGACTTTTTCTCTAATTGATTCACTTCTACTCTGTAAAATTCAAGGACAAAATTATGGCTATCTTAAAAGACATTATCAACGATAATAAAACCCTAAGCCGTTCTCAACTAAAAGCGGATCAAGGATTAGTAAGAGAAATTCAAACCAAACTAGCTAACTTAGGGTTATACCCCGGTGGACAATGGATTGATGGTGATTTAGGCACTGGAGATACTTTTACTTGGCGAGGACTCAAAGAATTTTGTCAAGCCTTGGATTTATCTGGACTTCCTTCTGACACAGTGGCAATTAATCTCAGTATTGCTACTAATTTACTTGACACAAAACAGCTACCTTTTATCTTAGATCAAGCCAAAGATACTCAATTTATACTTAACAAATTAACCACCATCCAAGATAATTCAATCGCACCGGTCAATATTGGGGTAACTCAGTCATTCGTCGCTAGAACCCTGCGGAATTCGCCTTTTGCGATGGAAGTGGACGACTATCCTGAACACTTAAAACAGAAACCAGACGGGACTAATTTAGTTTCCTACGGAACTAATTTTACTCTCGTAGGATCAGGGAAAACTATTACTTTTAGAGATTATCCCCAACGGGGAAACTTACCCAATATTGACACAAATGGCTTAAATTTTCTGGCCAGTAACATCTCTCATGCCTGTGTATGTGTGGGAAGTTTTGGCGATGGCAGCAGTCCAATCAAAACCCATTGGTTAGGGAAAGATGCCTTTAATCCAGAACAATTACTCAGTGCCACTAAATTCATTGGAGTTCTTAACGCAATTGAACAAATTAATGGGAAATTCCCTACAGTTGATGTTGATAATTGTGTGATTGAACCAGCTAATTCTCCCAAACCTAAATTTTTTGATCTGGTGGTTGATATGGTTTCCTATAGAAAAGATGCTGATGGTTCTCTGGGACGCTCGAATCAAATTGGAGCCTTATTTAAACGCTTTACTAAACGAGCGGATTTGGAAGCTTGGCTAAAAGCTCAAACGGGAAATACCAGTTGTAAATTTACTGGGGGATATTTTAATCCTTCTCTGATTAAAGATCCAATTATCAAAGATTTAAGTAGCAGTGCCACCGTCTTAAGATCACCAGTAGATAATACCACGGGAATAAATGATGTATCGACTTATGATTTAGTGCGTTTAATTACGATGTTAGGGTGGCATCTACATTTAACTACTAATACTCGTTTTATCGGCAGTCAATGGAATAGTTTAGAAACCGTTGTTCGTGCTATGGGAACCGATGCAGCACGATATATTGATGTTGCTTTAGAAACTTTAGGTGTGATAAATGTGATTAGTCAACCTGTGGTAATTTCTAAAGTTGGCTTCGGTCCTAGTTCCTTTGCTTATGTAGCTTTCGTCAAATTTGTTGATAATCGTGTGCAACCAGCTAAACTGAGAACTTTCTCCTTAGCTCTTCGTACTCCCAACGGTTCCGACAGGGAAAGAGATACCAATTTAGCCGCCGCTGTCACCGAAATTGTCCGCCGCATTTTAACCGAAGAATTGGCTTAATTTGCTTTGGTCATAACTAAAAATAAAAACTTGTAAAATCAATAGTGAGGTCTTAAAAATGAACCTAGGAACCCTTCTCGAAATTATTGTTGCTCTAATTTTTATCTACTTAGCTTCCAGCCTTATTATCTCCGAATTACAGGAACAATTGGCCGCTTTGTTAGAATTTCGTGCTAGAAATTTAAAAAAAGCTCTGGAAATATTCTTGGGAAAAAAGACGGTGGAATCTTTGTACAATAATGGATCATTATTATCAAGTTTAAATCAATACACTAATTTTGGGAAGTCAGTTGGTCCTTCCTATGTTGAACCAAAGGTTTTGGCAGAGTCCCTAATTAGTCTAGTTAATAGTCAACTTTCAGATAATGAAAAATTATTAAAAGCAGATTTTTTAGGAAAAAATCTTGTTGGAGAAAAAACAGGAATCTTTAAGAAATTAGCTAGTATTTCTGATTCTTCTAAAATAGACAAAACGGCTATTGACAGATTGATACAAATAGGTTACAGCACCAAACTCAAATATGACAATCCAACTCTGGAGAATTTTGTTGATGAAATAGCCAACACTTTTACTCAAATTATGGAGCGAACATCGGGGGTATATAAAAGAAATGCCAAGGGAGTATCTTTTGCTTTTGGTTTTTTAGCAGCTGCTTTGCTCAATATTGATAGTTTTTATGTCATTGAGCAACTATCCAAAAATTCCAATTTAAGACAGGGGATTAATCAGGTAGCGACAGAAGTTTTTCAGACTAATGAATCTTGTTTTAAAGACGCTAAAGATGATCCTAACAAAGTCGCTGAATGTACAGAAAAATTACAAGCTAGTGTCAAGGACTTAGAAAAAATTAATCAACCTTTGCCGCTTGGTTGGAATGAAAAAGGATGGTTTAATGGTGAACAAATAAAAGAACAAAATGGCTGGCAAGCTATCTTTGGCTGGCTAATGACAGGAGTAGCCGTGGCGATGGGCGCACCTTTTTGGTTTGATATTTTAGGGAAGTTGATCAATGTGCGTAATACGGGTAAACCCATATTACCTAATACTCAGAAATAACTAATTAGGTACACCATCTTACCATGTTTTAGCCGATTCTAAAACAAGTTATTTCTTACTTTTCTTCTAGTAATTTCTTGTCTTTTTGTCTTTTATTGCCTATAATTTTCTTAGTCCTCACTTTTCCAGTTAACAAGGAGAATACAATCATGCAATCTCTCAAATTTTCTATTATCCAAGAAATCAAACATCAAGGAATTTGTGATGCTTCTGCAGCTATTGCTTTAGGAGAAAATAAATTTGTTGTTGGTAATGATGAGACGGATTCAGAATTAGGTAATTTTCTCTGGATTTATTCCTCTCAAGAGTCGGGAAAAGCGCTGGAAACCATTGACATTAATGGTTGGCTAAAAAACAATCCTAAAAATAGAGAAATTGACTTAGAAGGGGTAACTGTGCTCAATGACATAATCTATTGGATTACTTCCCATGGTCGCAATAAAAATGCTGAACAAAAACTCCCTCGTCATCAATTTTTTGCTAGTAAAATTACCGATGACGGCTCTAGTATAGTTCAAGTGGGTGAGTCTTATACTCAGTTAGTCTTGCGCGATATTATCGAAGACTCTCAATTGGCTAAAATATTTGATTTCAAAACAGCAGAAACCAAAGCTCCTAAAGCTGAAGGAGGATTAAATATTGAAGGTTTAACGGCAACTCCAGACGGAAATATCTTGATCGGTTTTCGTAATCCTCTACCAAACGATAAAGCTATTTTATTAACTCTAAAAAATCCTGAAAGTTTAGTTATTAATTCCAGCAATGCTCGGGCTGAATTTGGTGATACTATCTTGTTAGATTTGGGAGGATTAGGAATTCGTAGCATCGAATTTTGGCCAGCTTTAGAAGTATATTTAATTATTGCCGGAGAATTTCATGGAGGCGATCAATTTGTTGTCTATACTTGGTCAGGAAAAAAAGAAGATGCACCGGAAAAGATAGAATCACTGCAATTCCCTGAAGGTTTTCGTCCAGAAGCTTTGTTGTTTGATCCCCATTTCCCAGATCGCTTTCAGATTTTAAGCGATGATGGTACAATCGAGCGAGTTGGTAATACTCCCTGTAAAGATATTATCGATAAAAATAATTCCGAAAAATATTTCCGCAGTATTTTGGTAAAAGTTAATTAATACCAATTCTCACCCATAAAAACTACCGATCGAATTATCGAATTTAAGTTCCCCTTTTTAAGGGAGATGCCGAAGGTAGGGGGATCGAACTCCTGTAGCCGGATTTTGGGGAATTGCTATAATTAGCCATCCTTCTTAGTGGAACCTCAACAAAACCTACAACAAAAATAGCTTTAAACCCATGTAGAGATAAGCTTTAAGCTCAAAAAAACCGCCGATCACGTCTTCTCAATGGTTTTTTGTCCTAGAAACGCTATTAACCTTTTTCTCTTATCCAGAGAACTTTTGGGTTCCCAAAGGGATAAAAATAAGAAAGTGTCGAGAATCCTCCCATAATCGCTACAATTTTTCTAGAGGCTAAATGTTGCCCTCATTTAAGTTCTTTTGTACTAATTAAAAACCATGAAAATTCTTCACGGTACTTGGATTCCTCAATCAACGGACGAATTTATTCAGAAGGGTAGCTTTTATCTTTGGGGAGAAACTAGCAACCCGAAAAAGAGTCGCACCACTGCTGATAATTATCATCCTTTTCAGTTAAGCAAAGAGGAATTAACTAGCTTTCTCACCGGAGAATTAGGAATAGTTCAATCGAATTATAATCCTCTTAGTCGGCAATTTGTCCCCCGCTACTTTCTTTTACCTAGCCAGGATAATCAACCTTTACCCTCCTTAGAATTACTGCGTTATCTAGAAAAAGAACCCCCAGAAAATAGCCAATGGCAATCTTGGCAAATTGATTGTTATCCCCTTAATCCTCTACTTAAACTGCTTAATGATCTGCACTTTATCTGTCTTTACAACTCCTCAGAGATTCAGTTAGGTGCAGATTTACTTTTTTGGTATCACTACAGTCAAGCTTTTAAAGAAATAATTCTCAAAGATAACTATATTCCTGCCTTTAAATATCGAGAATTAGCCAAAAATAACCAGAAAACCGCTAACTTTGCCATCTACCCTCTTTGGGAAATTATATCAGCAACCTACGAAACCAATCTCGATCGCTATCTCGAATATCTTCCCCGCATTTGTCTTGCTGGTGCTGAAAATCCCCATGCTTCACCACAATTATACGATCCCAAAACCCTACTCCGGCACTTCTCCGAATGTCTCCTCAATGAAATTGTCACTAATACGGCAATTCCTGCCAGTTTTGATAAACAAATTAGCGAGACAATTATAGGTGATTGCTTCTCTGTGACTAAGGCTGCCGGATTTCTGCAAACCGCTGCCGCTTTAGAAAAATATCAACAGTGGCAAACTTGGAGACAGCAGTTACTAGGAGACCAAAATATATGTAGTTTTAGCCTTGGTTTTAAACTAACCGAGGCCCCAGAAAATAATATTGAACAGTGGCAAATTACTTTTATCCTCATCTCTAAACAAGACCCCTCCCTGCGATTAGAATTAGACGAATATTGGTATGCAGTACCCGAAACTAGAACAAGCATACGAGCGCATTTTGGTCAAGATTTAGACAAAAATATTTTACTAAGTTTGGGTTATGCTGCCCGTATTTATCCCCCCATTTGGCAAGGATTAGAAACGGATAAACCGACGGGATTTTCTCTCAACCTTACAGAAGCTTTTACTTTCTTAAAAGAAACTGCTTGGATTTTAGAAGATGCGGGATATAAGGTAATTATTCCCGCTTGGTGGACTCCCGAAGGTCGTCAACGCGCTAAAGTTCGGCTAAAAACTACGTCTAAATCAGGCAAATCTACCCCCGTTAGTAAAGGGATTTTTAGCATCGAAAACATCATTGAATATCAATATGAATTAGCCATCGGTGAAGAAACTATTAGTCAAGAGGAATGGCAACAATTAATTAACACCAAAACACCCTTAGTTAAATTTCGAGGTCAATGGGTAGAATTAGAACAAAATAAAATGCAGCAAATGCTGGATTTTTGGCAGAAATATCAGCAGGAAAATCCTGAGATGAATCTGATTGAATTAATGAAAAAAGCTGCCGAATACCCAGAAGAAATTATTGTTGAAACCGATGATTTTTTGGGTTCTATGCTAGAGAAATTACAAAATCCTAGTCAACTAGAACCGATCGAAAATCCTCCCCAATTACAAGGAACGCTGCGGGAGTACCAAAAGCGCGGAGTTGCCTGGATTCAATACCTAGAACAATTGGGGTTAAATGGTTGTCTTGCTGACGATATGGGACTGGGAAAAACCCTACAAGTAATTGCTAGATTGATTGGGGAAAGAGAGGGAGATAATAATGTTTTACCAACTCTGCTAGTTGCACCCACTTCCGTGGTGGGAAATTGGGCAAAAGAAATTGAAAAATTTGCCCCCCATCTTCAGGTTTTAATTCACCATGGTAGTAAGCGCTATCAAGATGAGAACGAATTTCAGACAGTAGCTAGTCACAAGGATATCGTCATTACTTCTTTTACCTTAGTTCGCAAGGACTTGAAATTATTTAACTCGCAATCTTGGCAACGTTTAGTAATTGATGAAGCACAAAATATCAAAAATCCTAAAGCGGCACAAACTAAAGCAATCTTGAGTTTATCTGCACAACATCGTCTCGCATTAACGGGAACTCCAGTAGAAAATAGACTGCTTGATTTATGGTCAATTTTTAACTTCCTTAACCCTGGTTATTTAGGTAAAGAAACTCAATTTCGTAAAGCTTTTGAAGTGCCAATCCAAAAACAAAATGATCGTCTCCAGTCCACGGTTCTCAAAAAATTAGTGGAACCTTTTATTCTGCGTCGGGTAAAAACCGATAAGCAGATAATTAAAGATTTGCCTGATAAAGTGGAAAACAAACAGTATTGTAATTTAACTAAAGAACAAGCTTCTCTCTACGAAGTTGTCATCAAAGAAGTGGAAAAACAATTAGAAGAAGCGGAGGGAATAAAACGCAAAGGATTAATTTTATCTACCCTGATGCGCTTGAAACAAATTTGTAATCACCCCCGTCAATTTTTACAGGATAACAGCGCTTTTACCCCTGAGCGATCGCATAAGTTAGAGCGTTTGGGAGAAATGCTAGAAGAAGTAATTTTAGAGGGAGATAGTCTGCTAATTTTCACTCAATTTACTGAAATCGGTGACTCCTTACAAAAGTACCTCAAACAAACTTTTCGCTATAATACTTATTATCTTCACGGGGGGACTTCTCAACCAAAACGAGAACAAATGATCGAAGAATTTCAACATCCCGAAACAGAACCTTCCGTATTTATTTTATCCCTAAAAGCTGGGGGAGTGGGGATTACTTTAACCAAAGCAAATCATGTTTTTCACTTTGATCGTTGGTGGAATCCTGCGGTGGAAAATCAAGCCACCGATCGCGCTTTTAGAATTGGTCAACAGAAAAATGTTTTCGTGCATAAATTTGTCACTTTGGGAACCTTAGAGGAAAGAATTGATGAAATGATCGAGGAAAAGAAAAAGGTAGCTAATGCTATTGTTAGTAATGATGAATCCTGGTTAACGGAATTAGATAACGAAAGTTTTCGTCAGTTAATCGCATTGAATAAACAGACAATTATTTAATCGAGGTAAACCTATGAATAAATTTAGTAAAACTTGGTGGGGACAACGCTTTATAGAAGCATTAGAGGAATTTACCGACTCAGCGCGTTTGAGTCGAGGACGTTCCTACGCTAAAAATGATAAAGTCAAGAATTACGAAATTGACGGTAATTTAATTACTGCTCAGGTGCGAGGTTCCATTAATCCCTACTTTGGGGTTTACAAAGAACCTTTGTATAGCGTGAGTATCGAGATTAAACCAATTACTAAAGCAGAGTGGTCACAAGCTTTATATAATCTTGGTTCAAGAGCGAGTATGATCTCTAAACTGCTGCTCAAAGAAGTTCCCGATAATATTGATGAAGCATTTAGCGATCTGAATCTGCACTTATTACCCCACAGTCAAAAGGATTTTATCACCAATTGTTCCTGTCCCGATTGGGAAAATCCCTGTAAACATATTGCTGGAGTTTATTACCTCGTTGCTTCCCAATTAGATCAGGATCCTTTCCTCTTATTTGAATTACGGGGTATCTCTCGTCAAAAATTACTGCAAGAGTTAGCAAAAACTCCCCTCGGTAAGCTGCTTTCCTCCTCTATCCAAGAGGAAAAAATTCCTCTTAACCCTGTCACTTCCTATCACACTAAACCCGAAACTATACCAGCATCAGAAATAATTGATCTCAAAGAATTTTGGCACTCCCATCACCGTTTACCAGAAAATCCTCAGTTAGTTAAATCCGCAACTATTCCCGCAATTGTCATTAAAAAAGCTGGTGATTATCCGGCATTTTGGGATAAGGATACTTCCTTTATCGAGGTAATGGAAGAAATGTATCAACGGGTACGCAATAAAAATGCAGGGATACTTTAAAAAAATATAAGTTTTCCTTTTGGGGAGTCAGGAGTCAGTCCCGATGTCAAATTAGGTTACACTTTATCTTGATCAGAAACGCTGTAGCTAAATTGCTGACTTTTTGACTTAGGTATCTATCCATAGGAGGGTAGATTAGAATAAACAGGTCAACAACTGACAGTAATTGAAAATCTACCCCTAACCTGTTAGTATTGTTATGAGACTGGGGATAAGAGAGATACAATGGAATCCTTAACTATTGAAAATTTTCTGATTATTAAGTATGCGGAAATAGAGATTAAAAAAATTAATGTTATCATCGGTGAACAGTCCACTGGTAAAAGTATTATTGCTAAATTAGTTTTTTTATTTCAGAGATTTTTGTTTTATCAAGTTAAATTATTAGTCACTAATCTTCAAGATCAGCAAGGACTCAAAAGGCACCTACAGAAGCGATTTGAGGAATTATTTCCTAAATACGCATGGAAAGAGCAAGTATTTAAAATAGTTTATCGTTTGGATGACATGAACTTTTTGATTGAAAGATATAAGGACAAATCTGGCTATTTTAAACTACAATTTACCTATTCAGATAATTTTAAAAAGTTTTACAATACAACAATTAGACAAGTGAGTAAAATTGCCAAAAGCAATAACAAAGTCACTCAAGATATTTATTCAGATATGAATGATTGTGTGGCCAAAAATATTGCTGATTTTTTTCAAGGCAATGAAAAAATTTTTTCTACAAAGATTTTATTTGTCCCAGCTAGTCGCACTCTGTTTGTTAAATACTTTACCAATAATATTTTTGCCTTTTTGTCCAATAATTTTGATCTTGATCCTCTGATTATCAACTTTGGCTCTAATTATGAAAATGCTCAACGCCTATACAGAATAATTAATGAATCAGAAAGTTTATTCCAAGATAAAAAAGATGATAAAAAACTTTATAATCAAATTAAATTAATTAGCGAAAAGATTCTATCAGGCAGCTATGCGCGCGAGAAAGATCAAGATTGGCTTTATCATGCCGATGGGAGAAAGATTAACTTAATTGATGCTTCAAGCGGACAGCAAGAAGCTTTACCAATGTTATTAATTCTCTTAGTTTTCTCGTTTTTTCCTGATTCCGAATCCAACCAATTTTTTATTGAGGAACCCGAAACCCATCTTTTTCCCTCCGCTCAAAGAGATATGGTAGAACTATTTACCCTACTTTATGCTAATAAAAATTGTCGTTTTTTTCTTACTACCCATAGTCCCTACATTCTCACAGCTTTGAATAATAAAATCATGGCGGCTAACGTTGAGCCTGTCAAAGCGGAAAAATCTTTAGGTTATAAAAATACTATTCAATTCCAAGATGTGTCAGCCTACACAATTAGCAACGGACAAACTCAAAGTATCTTAGATACAGAGGTGAACTTGATTGGTATCAATAACCTCGATGCTGTCTCCGATGAACTTAGTCAAGAGTTTGAAGAAATCTTAGAAAGAAAGGCTCAACAATAATGGATATTAGTCACTGTTCTGAATGCAATAAGAATAAAATAGTCAAAGTTAAGGAAAATGGGAAAGAATTCATCGTCAATAATAATAGTCAGAAATTAATTACTAAGATAAAAATAGATAATTGTTTAATTATCGAGGGAAAAAGATGCGACTGGCTTTTAGAAATTGATTATCCCTGTAGCTTGGCTCTTTATATTGAACTCAAGGGTAAAAATATTGAACAAGCTTATGATCAATTATTGTCAACTCTAAATCATTCTTACTTACAAGAAAGACATAAAAAATCTAAAAAAGAATGCTATATTGTCGCTTCTAGAGTACCAAAAGCTGGAACCAATGTTCAGGTTTATCAAGCGAGATTCAAGCAATCTCATCCCGAAGTTAGTTTAAAAGTCAAGTCGATGAAAGCTGAAATCACTATTTAGGGTTTTCCCTCAGAAAAAAGCTGAACCAATTGTTCTTGTCCCGATTGGGAAAATCCCTGTAAACATATTGCTGGAGTTTATTACTTCGTTGCTTCCCAATTAAATATGGAAGAAATGTATCAACGGGTACGCAATAAAAACGCTGGTATGTTATAATGAGGTAGGTGTTAAAAATTGTCTAATACCCCCCTTAGTTAAAAGAAAATTAAGGGTAGATTAAAGGGGGATTAAGGGGGGGATCAGAAGTTTGAAAAAGCATTCTATTTTTTAAGACAAGCAGAATCTATGAACCAAGAATCTCTCAGCTTTGTCCATGGGAATGTCAAGTTAGCCGATCGCTTTTTAGTCTGTGGATTGGGTAGTCTCGGACAACACTGCGTCAAGTCTTTAAAAGAGTTTGGGGTTAGCGTTGTCGGTATCGAACTAATACAGCCTCCCAGTTGGGAAATTAACGATTTTCCCGATTTATTAGAGGAAATAATTATCGGTGATTGTCGTCAAAAAAACATTTTAGCAAGAGCGGGAATCGATCGCTGTCGGGCTGCTTTAATTGTCACCAGTGATGAGCGAATTAATGCCACCACTGCCCTAATTATTCGGCAATTAAATCCCTTTACCCGCTTAGTGGTGCGTTCTTCTAAAGATAATCTCAATCAGCTACTTAAGGAACGTTTAGGCAATTTTATCGCCTATGAACCCACCCAACTACCCGCCAATGCCTTTGCTTTAGCCACATTAGGCACAGAAACCCTCGGTTTTTTGCATCTCGACGGTCAGAAATTGCGGATTATCCAGAGACAAATTAGCCCCGAAGATGGTTTACTCGATCGCTTTTTAGGTGATTTAAATACTCCCACCCGTCGTCTGTTAGCACACACAGCCCCCGATGAACCTTTAAGGGCCGGATTTTATCAATGGTCTCCCAGCACCACTATCCGGGCCGGTGATACAATTACCACCATCGAAACTACCTATCAAAATATCGATGCTACCCGCCAGAAACCGTCAAATTCTCGCCAGAAGTTGCGGCATTTTTGGCAAAAATTAGGCAAAGAAACCCAACAATTCTGGCAATTGAGTTTTCAGCAGCAAATTCACCGGGTGGCTTTCCTGTCAGTATTTATCATTATCCTGCTGGTAATGATCGGGACTTTTCTTTTCCATCTCTACGCCCCGAGAGCTTCCTTTATTTCCGCTCTTTCAGGAACGGCGATTCTTTTATTAGGTGGTTACGGTGATGTTTTCGGTGCCTCTAACCCCGAAGATTTAAATGCAGTTCCCTGGTGGATGCAGCTATTTAGTCTCTTTTTAACCTTAGCTGGAACCGCTTTTATCGGGGTTCTCTATGCCATTTTGACAGAAACTTTATTATCATCAAGATTTCAATTTATCCCTAACCGTCCCCCAGTTCCCCAACAGAATCATATCGTTATTGTGGGCTTAGGTCGAGTCGGCAAAGAAGTGGCTAATTTATTACTAGAAATGCAACAGGCGATTGTCGGGGTCAGCTTAAATAGGGATTTTGATGGGACTATCCTGCCAAAAATGCCCCTGATGACGGGAAATATCGAAGAATCTTTAAAAAATGTCAATTTGGATAGGGCTAAAAGTATAGCGATCGTTACCGATGACGAAATCCTCAATTTAGAAGTGGCCCTAACCACCCGCAAACTCAACCCCCAAAGCTACTTAGTCATCCGCACCACCGACGACAACCTTAGTCAACAATTAAGTCAAATTCTGCCCCGCTCTCACATTTTAGGAACCAACACCGTAGCGGCAGAAGCCTTTACGGGAGCGGCTTTCGGAGAAAATATCATCTATCTGTTCCGTTGGGCGCAAAAAACGATTCTGGTGACGGAATACGAGATCGAAGCCGGAGATACTCTCAATGGTAGCTCGCTCGGGGATATTGCCTACGGTTATCGAGTTGTGCCGATCCTACACCAACGAGAACGGCAAGCCCCGAAATTAATGCCCGAAGATTATCTCAACTTACGCATCGGCGATCGCATTGTGGTGCTGGCCACCATCAACGGACTGCGACGGGTGGAACAGGGTCGTCGCACTCCCAAAACTTGGCGCGTGCGGGTGGAAAAAGCCTTTAATCGCAATATTGCCGCGGAAGCGCCCACCGTAATCAGTCGTTTTTCTAATTGTCCCCTGAAAACCGCCAGCGATCTCATGGAAAATTTGCCAGCAACCCTGGGCGCCCCCCTCTACGAACAGCAGGCGATTCGATTAGTTTCCGAGTTAAAAAAAATTCAAGTTCAAGCGCTGGCTATTCCCATTAACCCGAAATCGAGTTAATCGGAGTTAAGTAAGTAGTTATAATTAAATTGAAGATAGATTTTGCCTCTGCCCCCCCTTATTAAGGGGGGTGCCGATAGGCGGGGGGATCCCCCCTGCCCTACTTAATAAGGGGGGTGTCTGACAACTTTTAACACCTACCTACTTATCCTTTTTTATCAAACTAGAAGGCTCTCTTGGTCTTTTTTTATACCATTTTTCTTTATTCGTGGCAGACATTCTACTCCTTTCTCCCAAAAAGGGAGAAGGGTTGGGGGTGAGGGAATTAACCATCTCTGCCATTACTTTAGAAAAATGGTATTATGCAGTTAAAGTGACCGTAGCCTTGGCAGTTTGTCCAGAATCAGAAGTAGCAGTAATAGTAATTTTATCCCCATTATTTCCTTGTGCAGGTGCAGTGTAGGTAAATTTGGCATCAGTGGTATTTTTATCAATTTTACCGCTGTCTGGCGGTGAGATTGTGATGGTGTAGTTACCAACGGGGTTAATGCTAAATTCCTGGATTCCATTTAATTCTAAATTTTGGCGAGGCGGAGCGATCAAAATCGCTGGAGGTAGTCCCTGTCCAGTGGAACTAGCCTCTACAGTTACTTTTTTCTCCACTTGATTAATTAAATCGGGAATAAGACGTTCGCTAAATCCAGCCACAAAAGCCATTGTTAAAAGTCCATATAAATAGATGCCATTCCGATTATCTTCAGTGCCACCCCGAATTTCTAAGGGAGAAATATTAGAGTTAAGAATTAGCAGAATAAAGAAAGCAAAACTTCCCCCTAAAATCGGCTTAGTTAGACCAATTATAAATGGCAAGAGGTCATCGTCATATTTTTGGTTTTTGGGATTATCAAAATCTTGCAAACGAGTTAAAAGACTAACTGCTCCCCCTAAAGTGCCTGTCATCAATATCAATATCAAGAGTCTAAAATTTCCGTCTTTGTCTTCAGTATTTTGGTTACTTTTACCCTCAGTATTGATTGGAGGTAAAGACATAAGCAAATCTTTCACTGGAAGGGAGTTCATAATACCCCAATTCAAAGGGAGAGCTAACACTAATCCAATTAAAACTTTTGTAGGTATTTTGAAAGAATGGAACAGATTATCTCTGAATTCGGCTAGACGAGTCCAAAAACCTGTCTGGGTTTTTCTTAATCCCGTTCTGGCGGCATAGCGTAATTTTTGTGCCAGAATAATATTAGGTTTACCTATTAAAGATTTAATCGCAATTTCTCCGGCATCTACCACCGACTTTACTTGCATGATATCACCAGGTTTGGAAATGTTCTTGAGTTCCACCTGTGCCATCCCTAGTATTTTAATTAATTTGGCTAATTCTCCCTGTACTTCCCGGTCTAATTCTTGAGGGAATCCCGCTACTTGTTCTTGGGTTTTTTCCAGCAAAATATCAATTCTTTTATTTAGTTTGATTCCCTCATCTCTAGCTTTAATTTCATTGATTAAATCGTCTAAAGTTTGAAATAAAACACTTTCTTCTTGTACTTGTAGTTGTGCAAAATTATCTTTAAATTCCTTGACTAACTTTTCAAAGGGTTCATCTACTTCAGGAATTGAACTATATTTGTCTAAGTTATCCTTCAGTTCAGCAATCAAAGACTCATTTTTCTGTTGTAATTCCACAGTGGTGGAAAATTTAACCAAAGTATCTTTAACTTTTGTTTGCCAAGCGATTAGTTCTTGCTTAAGTCCTGGCAAGTTTGCATCGTTAGCATTAGCATCGAATAGAATCGTAATTGTGGCCACTAAACTATCAGTTTCTTTGCTTAAAGTATCAAGAGGAGTTTCTGAAATTTTGCCCGTAGATAAAAGGTTGATTGTCTCCACAAGCTGATCTGTATGAGCTAGTATTTGTTTTTCTAATTCTTCTCTGCTAGGTAAAGGGTCTGAAAAAGTTAATTCACCTAGTTTTTGAATAAATTCATCTCTTAAATTATTAGTCTCTTGAGTGATTGTTTTGGCTTCTGTTTGGTAACTAGCAAGGGTAGCTGATTTATCCTGACTAAATTTATTTTGGGTTTCCAGAATAAATTGATCAATTTTTTGTTCGATAGCAGGATTTAGATTAATCATGATTGTCTTCTCCTAAAAAAAGGCGAAAATGGGCTAAAATTTGGTTAGCTTCCAGATGCTACAATAGTTATCATTGATTTTCTGCAATTATTAATAAATCTTGATAAATTTTTATTTTTTTAACTCAATTCAGTCTGCCGTAGGGACATAACACCGGGTGCATCCCACATTTGCAGAAATACCGACAATCAGCAATTATCAGTGACTCTTAAATTAGTACAAAAATATGAACAATCGCGTGTAAGCATCTCACAGTTAACCTAATGCGCGGGGGGTTTGGGGGCGGCGCCACGCCCCCAACGGGGGGTTTGGGGGGTTCTACCCCCCAAAAGCTTGGATTGAGTGATAAAACCGAAAGTAACACCCAATTTTAGGAGAAAGTTTCCCCTGAAAAATCCCAAATTAGTAGATTTACAAAAATGAGATGCACCCCATAACACCCTGATCTCCTCAACATCGTTATCTCCTCAATGACCGCAGCCGCATCTTAGCACTCAAGCCCTAAGAGTGCTAAATTAACTATAAGGAGTCCTATCACAACAGCGATACCATGTCCAAAATCATTGCCTTCAAAGATGAATCCCGTCGCGCCCTAGAAAAAGGTGTCAACGCCTTGGCCGATGCGGTAAAAATCACCCTCGGTCCGAAAGGACGCAATGTCTTGTTAGAAAAGAAATACGGCGCCCCCCAGATCGTTAATGACGGCATCACCGTGGCCAAAGAAATCGAATTGTCCGATCCCCTCGAAAACACCGGGGCGAGATTAATTCAGGAAGTAGCGTCAAAAACCAAAGATTTAGCGGGCGATGGCACCACTACCGCCACCATCATCGCCCAGGCTTTAATTAAAGAAGGTCTGAAAAACGTTACCGCCGGGGCCAATCCCGTCGCCTTAAGACGCGGACTAGACAAAACCATCGCCTATCTAGTCGAAGAAATCGCCGCCGTCGCTAAACCGATCGCTGGAGATGCGATCGCTCAAGTGGCCACCGTTTCTTCCGGCAACGACGAAGAAGTGGGACAAATGATCGCCACCGCCATGGAAAAAGTCACTACCGATGGCGTAATCACCGTCGAAGAATCGAAATCCCTAACCACCGAATTAGAAGTAGTGGAAGGGATGCAGATCGATCGCGGTTATATCTCCCCCTATTTCATCACCGATCAGGAAAGACAGATCGTCGAGTACGACAACCCCCTGATCCTGATTACCGATAAAAAAATCAGTGCGATCGCTGAATTAGTCCCCGTCCTCGAAGCCGTTGCTCGTCAAGGTCGTCCCCTATTAATTATCGCCGAAGATGTGGACGGCGAAGCCTTAGCCACTCTAGTGGTCAACAAGGCCCGGGGTGTCCTAAATGTCGTCGCTATCAAAGCCCCCAGTTTTGGGGAACGTCGCAAGGCGGTTTTACAAGATATCGCCATCCTCACCGGCGGTCGTCTGATTTCCGAAGAAGTAGGCTTAAGTCTTGACACGGTTAGCCTCGATCTGCTGGGGCAAGCGGCAAAAATCACCCTAGAAAAAGACAATACAATTATTGTCGCCTCCGGAGACAGCCGCAATAAGGCCGATGTGCAGAAACGTCTCGCCCAACTGAAAAAACAGTTAGAAGAAACCGATTCCGAATTCGATCAGGAAAAATTACAGGAACGCATCGCTAAATTAGCCGGCGGTGTGGCCGTGATTAAAGTCGGGGCGGCCACAGAAACCGAACTCAAGGATCGCAAACTCCGCATCGAAGATGCCCTCAATGCCACCAAAGCTGCCGTGGAAGAAGGTATCGTCCCGGGCGGTGGTACAACCTTGATTCATCTGGCTTCTAAGGTGAAGGCTTTCAAAGCTTCTTTGACTAACGATGAGGAAAAAGTCGCCGCCGATATCGTCGCTAAAGCCCTAGAAGCACCCCTGCGTCAGTTGGCTAATAACGCCGGTGTGGAAGGGGATGTGATCGTGGAAGGTGTGCGCGATACCGCTTTTAGCGTTGGTTACAATGTCCTTACCGGCAAGTACGAAGACTTAATCGCCGCTGGAATTATCGATCCGGCTAAAGTGGTACGGTCAGCCGTTCAAAACGCCGCTTCTATCGCCGGTATGGTCTTAACTACGGAAGCCCTCGTGGTCGAAAAACCCGTTAAAGAAGCCGCAGCCCCCGATATGGGCGGCATGGGCGGCATGGGTGGCATGGGCGGCATGGGTGGCATGGGCGGCATGGGCATGATGTAATTTCTGATGCCGTCTGGCCCCTGAAAATAATCTCATGCAATTGAGCCAATCTGTCCCTTTTCTGGTTATCATCGGCATTAGGGACAGGTTTTTTTTCCTCGGGAAAAACTTTTTCAGCAGAACCTGCTTAATCTATCCTTTGCATTAGTCCAGACACTACACTAGAAAAGAAGGATTATTCCCAGAAATCATGACACTGCTGACGGTTCGATCGCTCAAAAAAGACTTCGGTATCAAGGAAATTCTCAAAGATGCCAGTTTTAGCCTCGATGATCGCGATAAAGTCGGCCTGATCGGTACGAATGGATCGGGAAAATCGACCCTATTGAAAATGATCGCCGGTTTAGAATCGATCGATGGTGGCGAAATTCAAATCAATTCGGGGATGAAAATCGTCTATTTACCCCAGCAACCCGATCTAGACGACGATAAAACGGTTTTAGAGCAGGTTTTCGCCGATAGTGGCGAGAGCATGACTTTAATTAAGGAATACGAGGAATTGTCCGATCGCCTTGTCCATGAGCCAGAAAATCTGGATACTATTATGGAAAGTTTGTCAAGGGTTTCGCAACAAATTGATAAACTTGCCGCCTGGGATTTAGAAACTAATGCTAAAGTTATTTTAAGTAAACTGGGCATCGATAATTTTAATGCTCGTGTGGGAGATTTATCGGGGGGATATCGCAAAAGAATCGCCATCGCTACCGCACTTTTAGCCGATCCTGACTGTTTATTGATGGATGAACCCACCAACCATCTAGACGCGCTTTCCGTGGAGTGGTTACAGAGTTATTTGTCCCGTTTTCGGGGAGGATTATTATTAATTACTCACGATCGCTATTTTCTCGATCGAGTGACTAATCGCATCATTGAAATCGATCGGGGAGACTTATCTACTTATTCCGGTAATTATGCCTATTATCTAGAAAAAAAAGCTTTAGCGGAAGAATCGATCGCCAGTAGTCAACGCAAACACGCGGGAGTTTTACGACGGGAATTAGAATGGTTATCCCGGGGACCAAAAGCACGCAGCACCAAACAAAAAGCGCGGATTGATCGCATTCAGGCAATGGGTAATAAGGAATTTAAACAGGTGGAGGGAAAAGTCGATATTGCCACCGCAGGAAGACGCATCGGCAAAAAAGTTATCGAAGTAGAAAAGATATCGAAAGCTTACGGAGATCGCACTTTAATTAAAGATTTTACCTATATTTTTACCCCTGAAGATCGCATCGGTATTATTGGCAGTAACGGGGTAGGAAAATCTACTCTCATGGATATTATTACCCGGAAAACTCTCCCCGATTCAGGCACGGTTGACATCGGTTCCACTATTCATATTGGTTACTTCGATCAACAATCCGATGATCTCAATATCAACGAAAATCAAAGAGTGATCGAATATCTGAAAAGTGTGGCCGAATTAGTCAAAACCCTAGACGGCAGCGTGATTACCGCTTCCCAGATGTTAGAAAAATTTCTCTTTCCTCCCGATCAACAGTATGCACCAATTTATAAACTTTCTGGAGGAGAAAGAAGACGCTTATTTTTACTACGAGTTTTGATGAGTGCGCCTAATGTTTTAATCTTAGATGAACCCACCAATGATCTCGATGTGCAGACTTTAGCAATTTTAGAAGAATATTTAGAGGACTTTAACGGTTGTGTGATTGTTGTTTCCCATGATCGCTATTTTCTCGATCGAGTAGTTGATACTATTTTTGCCTTTGAAACCGGGGGTAATATCCGTCAATATCCGGGTAATTATTCCCTTTATCTCGATCAGAAAAAAGAGGAGGAGGAACCAAAAGAAAAAAAAGTCACCCCAAAAACTGTTAAAGCTTCTCCCTCACCCGTCAATAAGAAAATCTCTTTTAAAGAGAAAAAAGAATACGAAGATATCGAAAAACAAATACCAATTTTAGAAGCAAAAAAAGCCGAAATTGAAAAGGTACTTTATGGAGAACCCCTAGAAGATTTTACTAAAATAACCGCTCTGACCGAAGAATTAGCTCAATTAAGTCAAAAAATTGATAATTTAACCGATCGCTGGTTAGAATTAGCGGAAAAATTAGGCTAGGATGATCCCTATTTTCCCGATCAATTTAGTTAAAACTGAGTGATAATTTCTGGTGAATCATCCTCATCCATGACCAGATCTACCGACTCCACCCGCAAGAGTGCCAAATTATCGTTAACCACCCCTTGAAGATAGATTTCCCCCATCCCTTCACCCCCCAGATCGATCGAGCCGAAAACTTGACCGGTTTTGGTATTAAAATTAAACTGAAAATAATTAGCCGAGGAAATTCCCTGGCTGACATTATCGTATTTAGCGATCTCTTGACCAATGTTATCATAAAAAGATACCTGAAAATTTTCTAAAACTTGCGTTTTTCCCGAACCTTTTTCCGAAAAGATAGTCGGGGCCGTTTTTTCATCATAACTAAAAGAACCTTTAGCTGTATAACCCTGATTTCCCAACCATTGAAAATCGATCGTCACTGCTAAAACCCCCTGGGTATTCAGGTTAGCAACTAAAAGCCAAGCTAATAGTAAAATCAATATTATCTTTTTCATGAGTCGGTTATTTCGGTTACAGCAGTTATCCTAATGGTGAGGTACGAACAAAATCGGTAAAACCCTACACCCCACACCCTGCCACCAGGAAAAACCTTTTCAGCAGACCCTAAGTAGCCTATTATACTCAACGGATTTAGTATAATTACTTGTCCTCGTTTTCATGTGCCATCACGATTATAGCAAAGGGGATTACTGCTTGCTTCTAGTTCTGACCATTTTTCCTCTGTTTAGTTGATTTAATCGAGAAAATTACTGAGACTATTGTTATAAAAGTTGATGCAACTCATCAAAAGAATTAACGGTTAATGCCAATTTCAGTAACTCGTCTAAAATCGATAATACAGAAATTTTATCCACAGCTTGCTCAATGTCTATTGGAATGTCACCCAATCGCGTTTTCAGCACCGTTTTAATATAGTTACGAGCATTTTCTAACGCTCCAATTTCCTTACCAATTTCCTTACCAATTTCCTTACCAATTTCCTTACCGCGTTCGATTCCTCGTAACTCCATATTACTCATTAAAGGCATGGTTCTTTCCTCCTCAAATTGTTTAATTTTACTCTCTAAACTTGACTGCAATTCAGTTGATAAAGTCATCATATTGTCGATGATTCCAAACAGTTTAATTATCTGTTCTCTCTCGAACTCTTTTTCATATAATCCCCTGATTAACCTCCACTTCCACTGTTCCCGTTCTGGCAGCTTCCCAGTAGTCGCTTTTGTTTTCAGGTGTGCCATGACTATTATAGCAAAGGGATTGCTACTTG